>NZ_JAVBIN010000020.1:0-36326 GCF_032989665.1 Morganella sp. BCCO 40_0007
CAGTCTCACCTGGATTGTGCTGGCCTTTACCGCGGTGTATATCGGCCTGCGGCTGGCAACGTACGGCTATTACCGCCGGTTATCGGAAGAGTCGCTGATTAAAGAGGCACGCGCCGGGTCGTACTTTATGGAATCCCTTTACGGGATCACCACGGTGAAAACCCAGGGCATGAGTGAGCGCCGGGGTAATCACTGGCTGAATCTGAAAGTGGATTCCATCAATACCGGCATCCGCCTGACCAAAATGAACCTGATGTTCGGCGGGGTAAACACCTTTATTATGGCCTGCGATCAGGTAGTTATTCTGTGGATCGGCGCCACCATGGTGATCGACAACACCATGACCCTCGGGATGTTTGTTGCGTTCAGCGCCTACCGTGAGCAGTTTTCCGGCCGCGCGGCCTCCATCATTGAGTTCCTGCTGCAACTGCGGATCATGAGCCTGCATAACGAGCGTATTTCTGATATCGCTTTAAATGAGCAGGAAAATAAAAAGCCGGATGTACCGTACGAGCCGCAGATGCAGGCCGCCGGGCTGGAAACCCGCAGTCTGGCATACAGCTACGACAGCCAGTCCGCGCCGATTTTCCGCGATATTAATCTGTCGGTCGCGCCCGGCGAAAGTGTGGCGATCACCGGGCCGTCCGGTTCGGGAAAAACCACGCTGATGAAAGTGCTGTGTGGTCTGTTTGAACCCTCTGACGGCAAAGTGTTTATTGATAACATCGATATCCGCCAGCTCGGCGTCAATAACTACCACAAAATGATCGCCTGCGTGATGCAGGATGACAAACTGTTTTCCGGCTCGATCCGTGAGAACATCTGCGGATTCACCGAAAATCCCGACGAGGAGTTAATGATAGCCTGTGCACAGGCCAGTTATATTCACGACGTGATTATATCGATGCCGATGGGCTATGAAACGCTGATCGGAGAACTGGGCGAAGGGCTTTCCGGCGGGCAGAAACAGCGGATATTTATCGCCCGTGCACTGTACCGCAGGCCGCGTATCCTGTTTATGGATGAGGCGACCAGTGCGCTGGATAAAGAGAGTGAATCTTACGTCAACCAGGCGATCAGTCAGTTGCCGATCACCCGGATTATTATCGCTCACCGTGAATCGACTATTGAGTCAGCGGACAGGGTTATTTCCCTGGACGGAAAAAAGAGTAAATAAATCTGTTACCGGTATAAGCGGAGATAATAATTGCCATATGGGGGTTTTTATTATCGTTCAGATTATAACTATTATGGTATTTTCGGGTGTTTATCCGAATTTTCGGAATTTATTTTATTTATCATGTCCGGATGTGTTAATAATAAACTTTTATTTACGGATGAAATAATAAATAACAAACTGGGATGTTAATACTTATGAAAAGAGCAAGTAATATAATGCTGAATGGTATGATTTTGTTATCATTGTCAGCGGTCAGTTTTTTTTCATCAGCAGAGAAATTTCTTAAATCAGTGCCGGGAGCTGTCAATACCGCCGGGCAGGTCAGTCCGGTTTTAACATCACAACCGGAGGATGACGATGATATTATCATTGTTGCACAGACAGAATGGATTGATTCCGGTATTCATGATCAAAAAGACGAATACAGTCTTTTTTTTACCAGAGAAAATCCTAAGATTGATAGTAAACTCAATGTTACATTTTCATTTATGATACAGATAAATGGCGATAAAAAAGTGGAAATGTCTGATAAAGGAAAACCGAATGGTATGTTTTTTAACAGGATTATCGAAAGCTGGTCACTGGACTGCCTGAATTTTTCCGGCCACCGGCTTTCCAGAGTGTACATAATGAATGATAGTATTATTTACTCCCGCAAACTGGATACCAGCCATAAAGATATCGGTAAAGTTGAAAAACTGACGGTATTCCCTGATACAGATAGTTATAATGCAGCAAAATATTACTGCGGAAAATAATTAAAGCTGTTGCGTTATGATACGTTGCTTCAGCAGGTCACTATAAGATGAATAGTAAAATATAAATGCTATTCATCTTATAATAACGGCTTTTTTTAATCGTTAATTTGCAGATAGCTGCGTTTGCAATGAGTTACGTTTGAAAATACAGCTTTATTAAGTCTGATAAAATAAAATTTTTACCTGTTTCATTGTCTGTCGCTTATTATTTATATCTTCCCGTGAATGGTGACGGATGCGTTAATCCTGTTGCCGGACACCGTGACACGGGGCGCTTTCTCAGTATACTGAATACCTTAAGACCGCCGTCCGCGGTGCTGACGGTGTGTACTCACTGACAAGGCAGGAGACAGCATGACAGACAAAAACGCAGTCTTACCCCGGCGCATCAGCGCGAGAATTAAAGATGTCGGTGGCGTACCGGTATCCCGGGTACTGCCGGTAAAAGAGCGTCGTCAGATAGGTGCATGGTGTTTTCTGGATCATGCCGGTCCGGCGGTTTTCGAAGGGAATGACGGCATGAAAGTCGGACCGCATCCGCATATCGGTTTACAGACCTTCACCTGGATGCTGGAGGGTGAAGTATTGCACCGGGACAGCCTCGGATCGGAACAGATTATCCGTCCCGGCCAGGTTAATCTGATGACTGCCGGACGCGGTATCACACATACTGAGGATTCCGCCGGCAAGAATGCCCGCCTGCATGCCGCTCAGCTCTGGATTGCCTTACCGCCTGCGGACAGTATGGTTGCACCGCGTTTTGATCATTATCCGGAGTTACCTGTCTGGCATCACGACCAGATCAGTTTCACATTACTGACCGGCAAATATGGCGGCTGCCGTTCGCCGGTTCTGCATTTTTCCCCGCTGATCGGTATGGATTTGCAGGCTCAGCAGGAAACGACAACCACATTGGATACCCGGCCGGATTTTGAATACGGCATTTTTGTGCTGGAAGGGCGCCTGACATACTGTGATGAGGACTATTCCGCCAATGAACTGGTATATGCCGGTGAAGGACTGCCTTCCGTCACACTGACGCTGATGAAAGGGACACGGCTGCTGTTACTGGGCGGAACACCGGTACAGGAAAGAATTATGATGTGGTGGAATTTTGTCGGTTATGACACACAAACACTGCAGCAGGCAGTCAGTGACTGGAACAACGGTGATATCCGGTTCGGCACGATAGAAAATGAACCCCGGGAGCCGCTGCCTGCACCTCTGTATCCGGCATCGCGTCAGTAACAGATAATGACGGATATTCCGTCGAATACAATATTTCTTATTAATGACAGTTATAATCATTGGCATTCAATGTGCAGTATCATTTCGTATTTCACGCTAAAATAAAAGGGCTAATGGTCGTTATGTTACTGAACTGAACATAACTTTTCTGTTGTTCCGTTATTGAGGTGAACTATGAAAGCAGCTGTTGTCGCAAAAAATAAGACCGTAGAAATCAAAGAGAAAACATTACGCCCGCTGAAATATGGGGAAGCCCTGCTGAAAATGGAATGCTGCGGTGTGTGCCACACTGACCTGCATGTGAAAAACGCGGATTTCGGTGATGTATCCGGTGTGATCCTCGGACATGAAGGTATCGGAGTGGTAACTGAGATCGCTGAAGGCGTCACTTCGCTGAAAGTCGGTGATCGTGCCAGCGTTGCATGGTTCTTCCGTGGTTGCGGCCATTGTGAATACTGCAACAGCGGCAAAGAAACATTTTGCCGTGAAGTAAAAAATGCCGGTTATACCGTGGATGGCGGTATGGCCGAAGAGTGCATCGTTACCGCCGATTATGCGGTAAAAGTGCCGGATGGTCTGGATTCAGCCGCAGCGAGCAGCATTACCTGTGCCGGTGTCACCACCTATAAAGCGATTAAAGTTTCCGGAATCAAACCAGGCCAGTGGCTGGCGATTTACGGCCTCGGCGGGTTAGGAAACCTGGCGCTGCAGTACGCTAAAAATGTCTTTAATGCCAAAGTGATCGCTATTGATGTTAACGATAAACAACTGGCGCTGGCAAAAGAGATGGGGGCTGATCTGACCCTGAATCCGAAGACAGATAATGTCGATGAGCTCATTCAGAAAGAACTTGGTGGTGCACATGCTGCTGTGGTAACCGCAGTAGCCAAATCCGCATTTAACTCTGCGGTTGCCAGCGTCCGCGCTGCCGGCCGTGTTGTGGCGGTAGGTCTGCCTGTCGAAACGATGGATTTGAGTATTCCGCGTCTGGTACTGGACGGCATTGAAGTCGTCGGCTCACTGGTGGGCACCCGTGAAGATCTGAAAGAAGCTTTCCGTTTCGGTGCGGAAGGGAAAGTTGTACCGAAAGTGGCAATGCGTCCGCTCGAAGATATCAATACTATCTTTGAAGAGATGGAGCAGGGTAAATTTACCGGTCGCATGGTTATTGATTTTAAAAACAAAAAATAATCAGACTGATATATTTTTTTCCACCTTATTCAGCCGCCCGTTTTCGGGCGGTTTTTTTATGCCGGAAATAACAGAATTATCCTCTGAACATGATATTTACTCTGTGGGATAATGTGAAAAATCCTTATCCGGAGCATATTACCTAAGCGGAAACAAGGGCGCTATAATGATTATTTAAGATAATATCAGGACAATCTAATGATTAAGATTAACTGGAGTTTTGTTGACAAAGTTGTCTATATTAACCTGACGAAAAGAACTGATCGCCGGGAAAGTATTGAATATCAGCTGAAGAAAATAGGTGTACCGCAGGATAAAATTATTCGCTTCGAAGCTGTTGAAAATGAGAATGGTGCATTGGGATGTACACTTTCTCATATCGGTGTTATGACAATGGCAAAAGGAAACAACTGGAATAATGTTCTCGTCCTGGAAGATGATATGATTTTCAATGATGATGATGAATCACTGGACAGGATAAATTATTTTTTCAGCAGTCTGATATTTTCATCATGGGATGCCGGATTATTGTCGGGAAGTTACTTTCAGCTTAATCAGGAGCATGGCTGCTTTTATCGTCTTTACTTTTCATATTTAACGAACAGTTATATTGTTAATCAGCACTACTATCAGACGCTGAGAAACGTATTTATTAAATCAGCAGAAGAACTGAGTGCTGGTGTACCCAGACATAAATGTTGTCTCGATCTTCACTGGAATGCACTAATGAAAGAAGATAATTGGTATGCAGCTTATCCGTGTGTGGGATATCAGTTAGTCGACCAGAGTGATATTGAACATATAATAACAGATCGTACAACGTCCTTTACCAGAACACTGGATGAAATGTGATTATCGCAGAATTGTTATCACAGAGAAAAAATACTCCCCTATTTCTGTAATAGGGGAGATAAATCAGCCTAATAATCCGAAAGTTGAATTTGGTGTAAAGCTGTTTAATACACGAACATAATGCTTGCGCTGATACTCGGTAAACTCACCGGTACGGTTCAGAGTAAAAATAATCAGGCGATTATTGTTCGGGTTGGTATCTTTATGATAAGGCAGTTTAATCATAGACTGCACCTGTTGCATACGTTCACCCTCTTTCAGATAGCTGTTGGCAATCTGAACAACTTTCATTTTCATCGGACCCAGTTCATGGGTAATCATTTTACCTTCTTCCTGGAAACCGGGTAAATCACGGGTAAAATTAGTCACTTCATTTTCACAAAATTCTTCAACAGTTTCATCTTCAGCTAAAAAGGCCCGGTGAACGATAATATTATACTCATTCAGTGTGGGATCACGATAAATCAGAATATTAATCGTATTGTCAAGGTCAGGCGTTGATGTGATAAAACTGCCTTCAGGAATCATGTACTCGTTATTTTTACTCATAAATAATAATCCTCAAAATATGTAATTACTGATTTTCCTGATAAATTTTGATTTCAACACGGCGATTTTTTTCTCTGCCATCCTGAGAATCATTATCTGCAACCGGATTTTGGGAACCTAAGCCACGGGTAACAAAATGGGTATCAGGAAATCCGGAGGATTCCTGTAACCAGTGTTTTACCTGCTCAGCCCGGTTCAGTGATAAATTAATGTTAATTTTGTCATTGCCGGTATTATCGGTATAGCCTTCAATTAAAATTTTCACATCCGGATTTTGTTTGATAAACGTTAATAACGGCATCAGATATTCTGTGCTTTCTTTTTTTAACTGTGAACTACCGGTGTCAAAGACAATATTTTTATCATGGGCCACATAGAGCGGGCTACGGGAAAACTCTGTAATTGATTTATCCAGTTTATTGATAAAGACCGCCGGTGACGTTAATTCCATGATAAAGAAATGTGGTTTTTCATGCTGAGAAATAGCTGAAGATAATTTTTTCATCTGCTGGATAATAGCAACACGCTGTTGTAATGCATTGGGCGTCGTGGCTTCAAATTTACTGATAAGGTCATTAACTATTGCATTACGCTGAATATTAAATTCGAGTGACCAGAGCAGGCTTCCAGTAATTAGTCCGGCAATTAATACCGGAATAAACAGTAATAAATAGCGCTGTTTTTTATAAGGAACCGGCGTCATTTCAATCATCTGTTTTTTGATCTGCGGCGGTGGTTCCCCGATATTTACCGGTAATGGCGGAAGTGTGAGATAAGACGATATCAGCGGCAGCAGTGCAAATTTTTTCTGAACCCAGCGGGACCAGGCACCATGGCGTGTCGGGCCGTTTCCGTAATCAGAAAACATCAGGTTGGTAAAGCTGAGGACGCTTTCAGAAAACAGGGATTCTATTTCTGCCATCAGACCGGCTTCATCCAGCCAGTTCAGTGTGGACAGTGCCAGTGCATTACGGTGCTGTGCGGCAACCGGATGAGGCCGCCGGTAAACTGTATTCAGTTCTTTGCGCAGCACGGTGATCTCATCACGGAATGGTTTGGGCTGAGTATCATAAAGATTAAATTGTCCGACCCAGATCGCGTTATCCGGATCATGGGCACACCGCTGGCTGCTCAGACGTGAATAAATGATTAACGTGCAGGGAATTTGCTGTTCAAACTGACTGCGGGAAAAGGAATTTTTCCAGCCCGTCAATTTATTCAGCAAAAGGGCGTCGGAATCATTACCGTCCGGTAATACCGGGAAGACAGCACTAATCTGGTAATGGCGGTGTTTCTGACTGATAGCCGCAACCTGTTTGTGAATATCCTCAGGCTTGTTTATCAGCATCCAGATAATCCGGTTATCAAACCGGAGCGTGTCAGCCTCATCCTGCCGGCTGAACCAGGCTCTGGCATAGGGCCCGAGAATAAAGACAATTTCCGGTGCCGTTGTGGTATCTGCGTCGTTGTCATCATGAATCACCACCTCTGAATGTTCTCTGAGACGGACAGCAAAAAGAACCGCGATGATAAACAGTGCGATACACAATCCGCTCAGCCAGATAAACAGATGCGCTTTATCATAAACAGCGAGCCCTGCCTGCGTGAGAGCAAGAAGACTGAATAAAATAATCAGCCATTTTTTTACAGTGGCAAAATTTTTCATTTAAATCAGGGTATCCAGTGTGTCACGAATATAGAGCCCGGTAAAAATCAGAATCGATATCAGGCAAAGGATCTCTGCGGCAAAAATAAGCGGCATATTGACTGTCCGGTAGGTTACCGGTGCCGGATACTCCGGTGCCGGTGGTGTTTCAGGTACCGGTGGTGCCACTGGTTTCGCGGCCGGCAGTACAGGCAGCCGTTTTTCAAATAACGGAATAACCGGTTTCAGTACGGTTTTATATTCCGGTAATCCGGACAGCCGCAGCGCCATCTGATAAGCCGGTAAAAAAACCGCGTTGCGTTTTACATCAGAAAAAAGTGTCAGTTGATCCGCAACATCAAAAGATTCCCGATCAAAACCGTAGAAATAATTTTCCAGTAAATAAGGCGCCCAGGAGAGCTGCTGGCTATCGGTGTATTTGAGGATGATTTTATCCAGATAAATACAGAGCAGCCGGCAGAAGTTCTCAGAATGTGCAAAATAAGGATCTTCCAGTTCCAGGCAATCACGGAACTGCTGAACCGATGTTGATAAGTTCAGTTGTAATTCTGATAAAGAGGGGATAATGGCCTCCAAATCAATAAGTGCATCAATGCACATTATCTTATTGAAGACATCCTGACTGTTTACCATACTTTCTCCACGGTTTCTCCCCAGCCGCACTCCGTAAAGAAAGGTGCCAGCCGGAGTTTTTTAGGAACAAGGTGGGTTTTATCTTTCAGTTTTATTTCGAACTGATAGATATTTTGATCACCACCGGATTCCTGCCTGGTTAACTCTTCGGATGTCAGTCGTTGCATGGCAATAAGCTGATTGTCTTCGGTAAATATACCTAATGACCAGTAATCAATATTATCGTCATTTGCGCTTAATTCAGATTTGTTAATTTTAATCGTCTGGCAATAGTCACTGTATAACTGAGCTATCCATGCTTCCCGTGATTCCGGAATATAATCAAAATAACACGGTTTAGTATTACTCAGCAGTTCTTTGACTATCAGTTGTTCACTGAACATTATACCGGTTAAGTATTCATATTCTTCCAGTGTCCGCTCTGTACCTAAACTGTATTTCCCGAGGATGATATCATCAGAATGCTGAATACCTAATACCTGACGAACCCGCTCTTTTGATAATTGATCCCGTTCAAACCAGCTTTTTTCAACCACTTTTTTTTCTTTTTTCTCCTGGGTATGGTCTCCCCAGATTCGGTCACAACCAGAGCGGCTGTAAAAATGATACAAAAATATTTTGTTGGGATAGATAACATCATAGCCGTGAGTAAATGCTCTTGCGGACATTGATATTTCTTCCCCGAGGAAAAATACCTGCGGGTCATTGGGAACATCAAGTACAAACTGACCCGCTGCAAAAGTAAAACCACCGGCTAAAAAACATCCCCGGGTATACTGTTTATCATCCAGGAATGCGATTGGATTAAAAGAAGGAATATCACCGTCATTAAACTGATTAAATACCATTCTGGCAAAGGTCTCATGACGGACTTCTTCTTTATCCTCTGTCGCCGGGGTATACGCGGGCGGATAGCCGGATACAATTGGTTTTCTGAAATCTTTTTTCAAAGACAGATAGTATTCAATCAGTCTGTTATCCCAGTCCGGAATAAAACGACAGTGAGAATCTATCTGAAGAAAATAGTCTTCATCAGTATAGTATTGTTCACAGCAGTGTCTGGCCCAGCATGCGCCCTGAGCCTGATAATATTGTACAAAGTGAACATTGATTGTTGCCCCCTGATAATTCAGACGGATAACATCCGGATTACTTTCAGAATAGTCTTTTTCTGTTGCACCTGCATCAGTAAAAACAGAAAAATCACGTTTTTCATCCTGCCAGCATACAGAGATAAATAATTTCTCCGGACTGGCGGAATTTTCAACCATATTCTTCAGTGTCGGGATTAATTCGGAATCCCGGTAACTGGCTATACTGATAAAGATTGTATTTTTCATAATGCATTTCTGCTATTTAATATCCAGAGTAATAATAGCGGATGCCGTGAATTTCCCCTGTGCCGGATACGGTTTTCCATCCTGCTTTTTGAGGTTTGCAGTCCATCCGAAATTAGCTTTTTGTCCGCTCTTTAAATTTGTTATATCTATTCTTGTTGAGTTATCAACCATGACCGGTTTTTTCTGGTCATCAGTTATTTCGATGATCAGCGAATCATCATTATTTTTAATGTCACTGACTTTAATATATTTACCATCAGCTGTTATTTTATTACCTTTAATTGATGCTGTAACATTGTAACTGTTGTAATCTGTTTTACATACTATACCGAACTGGAATGGCTTTGCCACTCCGCTCCGGACGTTATCTGCATTGACGGTGCCAAAGTCGACCGGCAGGGGTTTATCAACGGTACAGATCGGTGTACTGGTAATATGAACCTGATTCATGTAGTAAATTGAAACCATGGCATCTTCAATGGTTTGATGACCAACTTTTCCGGCATCAAATAACAAAGCCTGCAAGGGATAGCTTGTATTAAGGTTGACGTTAGCACTTAATTTATAAAATGAGGCAATAAAGCGCCCCCTCGGTGCTTCGAAAGAACTACCACCTTCCGGAGTTTCATCTGCCTGGTATGGTATATTGTATCTTGGTAACGCTCCCTGCGGGCCGCCTTCCGGAGCGGATGTCGTAAATTTTACGCCGATGCCGTCGATTTTTGTTTTGTACATATTCGGATAACCGGGGTAAGGGGTAAGCCCGACAATCGGACGATTCCCGTAAAGAATGGTACTGTCGCAGGAGTATTCGATTACCTGACTCAGTGATTCAGAGTTTATTTGTGCGATTGGTGTATCCGCGCTAACCGGGGCATCAGCCCGTAATTCAATTAGTGTATTGGGAGTATCCAGTCTTTCGGCCTGATAATTAGGTGGTTTTGTCGGCGTACATTTCCCAGCCAGAGCATTACCTGATATTCCCAGTGCGGCCAGTGCGGCCAGTAATTTTATTTTCATGACATATCCTTATTGATATCCAAAACAGCGAGCATGTCAGCGGGGAATAATTTACTGAGCTGAAAGAAGTTTTTCCCTGCCGCTTCTTCGGCATACCTCAGCAGTAAAATAATCGGGTTACCGGGTTCGGTTTGCTGAAACCATGCCCGCACTTCACGGATCCTTTCGAGGGCATCCTGCCGGGTGTTAATGACTTTGTCGCGATAGACAATCCGTTCGGTTGTCACCGTCGTACTATCGCCGTCAACGACGGTTTCTGTTGTGCTGCGGACAGAATCCGATGACTGACTGCGGGCTTCATCCGCCGGGTCATCCCCGGCAAAGACTAATTCAGAGGTTAAATCGGCATCACCATCAGGGGAGACACCGGTTGGCAGTTTTTTGCCGTTAGCGGTCAGATCTTTATTGAATAACGACAGTACCTGAGTCAGTGCCGGAAGTGCCGGTGTTTCATTTTCCAGCGTTTCCCTGGTCAGTTTTTTGATGGCATCCAGAATCAGGGCGGCATTATTGAGGGAGGCGAGTGTTTTATCATTATTCAGGCGCCATTCATTCAGAATACCGGTGACACTCTCTTCCGCGAGGGCATTTTCTTCTTTCGGGATGGCAAAGGCGCGTTCAACGTCTTTGATGGTCAGCTGCAGTCCGTTGATCTTAGGCAGTGTCATCTGCCGTAAATCCAGCATAAAGCCATCCGTATCTTCCAGTTCGGAAATGGCATTGGCACGCATAAACGGCTCAAATTCACCTTCATCGTAAAGCTGAGGATGAATTTCATTCGGAAAGTCTTTCAGCAACTGATACAGCGCGATAAGCCCTTCTTCCAGAGCAAACAGACCAATCTGGCGACTGCGGGCACGGATTAACAGAACGATCAGGCGGATATGCTTACTTTTTTTCATCAGTTCCAGACAGTCACTTTCAATTTCCCGCCAGTTAACCGGTTCTGTTGTTTCGACAAAATCACCGTATTCCGCGCCCATTTTGGGTGCCATTTTGGACTGTAATGTGATGTATAACGGGTCATATTCGATACTTTCGCCGCAGACGAACTTCCCTTCCAGCGGCGTAAGGATTTCTGTATAAAAATCAGACTGAAAAGTAGATTGCAGTTCTTCGCTCACGGTCATTATTCCATTATCGGTTAAATGTGACGGCTCAGTTCAGGTGAGTTTCAGGATCAAAACTCATACCGGATATCGGTTCATCCTGTTTCTCCCGCGGCAGCCAGGCGGCATAACCCAGCTGATGGCTGCCGTCGAGGTTAGCCCGGGGAACCGCGTCAGGTGCCAGCACCAGCTGAACATCCCAGGCATACTCAAAGCCAACAAAGTTACGGACCCACTCTTTGAGAATCGGCAGATCCTCTCCCCATAAACTGAAGCGCATATATTGTTCCAGCGTTAACGGACCCAGGATCAGACTGAATTTGTGTTGTCTGTCCTGAACGGTATTGCCCAGAATGGCGCCTTCTGACAACAGTAATGAGGAGTTCAGATCCCCCATCCGGGTCTGATCGGCCGTTTCCAGAAAAATCCATTGTTTGGTGTATTCCTGCAACTGAACCCGGATATCAAAGTAATACTCCAGTGCACCGGACAGACCTTCAGGATTGCGCGCCTCCCGGATCAGATGAGATGAAGAGGAGAGGCGGGCGTGTGTCGGCAGAACGGAGTTACAGATTTCATCCGGTACCAGGCCGATGAGGGCGCCGATATAAAAAGAAAATTGCTCATCATCCTTGCGATCAAGGGTGGCGACGTCCTGTGAAACAAACCAGTTCCGGTAAAACAGAGACAGTGCGCGGTGGTGAAAGATATTCACAAAATCACGCAGCAGGGTGTCCTGATGTTCCAGCCGGATAAAGGCCTGTTCGGTAAAGTTAACCGGCATCGCTCCCTGCGGCCCCCAAATGCCGAGGCTGTAGAGATCGATATGGCACAAGTTACCTTCGTGATAGATATCGGCTATCTCACGCGGCGCGAAAGCCATATTGGGTGTCTGTCCCAGCCGGTAAGGCTCCTGCTGGGGACGTGCTGCTGTTCCGACGGGCGGCATATCGGGATATTTCGCCGCGACGGCCCGCATCAGGCTGATAAAGCCGCTTTTCCACGGCTCTTCTTCGTTATACCAGCGCGACAGGTCGCTTAACATATTGTGATGCAGATGGCTCATTACAGAATCCCGCGTTTACCCGGCCTTGGTGCCCATTTGGCAACAAGGCCGCGTTGCATTGAATGCAGTTCTGTCTCGGTAAAGACGTTTACTGCCGCGTGACGGGATAAGTAGTTTTCCATCACTAACCCGAATAAATAAGGACTTAACCCGGAAAAACCGACTTCATCCACAGTCAGAACACACTGAACACCACGGCCGTAGACCAGCAATTCATTGCCCGGCAACCGGCGGACAACCGGTTTGGTTTTACTGCCGACCAGACTGTCAATTTGTGTCATTGACTCCTGATCTGCCGGACTGACAAACAGACGCAGCAGATTACGCAGAGATTCCCCGCCCCGGTTGTGATCCATATCGTGCAGTGGCAGGTAGTTAAAACTGAGCTGACGGATAAGCCGCCATGCAGACTCACCACGGGCAAACGGCGGATGCGGCGGACTTGGCTGCGACAGGAAATTGGCGCCATACACCGGAACGGAATCTGACAACGTTAAATCATAATCATTGCTCCGGTCGATCAGGCGGGGGAGGTCGCGGTTAGTAACCAGTGCTTCCACGGAGAGATAACGGATATCGTCATCAAACGGGGCTTCCTGCTGATCGACGAGGGAAATAAAGACTTCAGTACCGATATACGGTGTCAGCGTCTCATATTTACGGCGTGCACTGCCGTTGGCGCGGGTTTCCCTGCGCAGCGAGAAATAACGGCCGAAGTTTCCGGAATCGCTGTGGCGGGTCTGATAAATCGGGTTGAAAATGACCTCACTGCTGTTTTCTGCCTGTTGTCCCATCACTTTGCGTACAGAAAAAACTTCATAGTCCAGCGGCCGGCTGCGATCCGGTACAACGTGAAAATCATTCAGCGCACGGTTAATTTCGATTTTATCGATTCGTTTGGGAAACAGATTGATAACCGGTGTGCAGAACAGCAGAAAACGATCTTTATCAATATGACTGATAAGATCCTGAGGAAAACGATCCAGCAGAATAATAATTTCCGCTTCATTGGTATCATTATGGCGCAGAGCATCGCGCAGATGATTGAGCGTAAAGAAATAAAAGCGCTGGCGGCAGGAAAAATATTCCTGAACCAGGTTATGACCGTGGAACATATTCCACTGAACCGGCAATAATGCCTGGTCAGGCTGCAGGCCCTCAAAAGAGACACCACCGTTGACGATAGTGGTATCTTTCTTCTCACTGCCGCCGCTGCGGATAATCATGGCGACATAATGCGCGTGGATCAGCTCAAAAATATGTGAGACAACACGTTCGTCACCATCAATATAAAAAGGCAGTTTGTCGAGATTTTCGAGCTGGGAAAACAGGTTATCGCCGTCAAGCTTCAGTTTTATCCGTAACGCACCTTTCAGGCGCGAATAAGATATTCTGTATTTTTCCAGGCTGGAAATATCCGGCGGGATTGACGTCAGCCGGACATCTTCGATTTCAACCGGCCATAATGTCAGATTCTGACTGCTGCGGAATTCGCAGCGTGATTGTTCACCCGGCAATAACCGGGTAAACATCTGACTGTTCTTCGGAACATGATAGCCGTTCGACAAATCACCTTCTTTGGTATTAGGATGCAGCTGAATTACCCCCATTGACGGGGTCTGGGCATTATAATTGGGGTAAATAACGTCCAGGAAACGCTGGGTAAATTTCGGGAATTCGGCATCCAGTTTTACCTGGGAACGCGCTGAAATAAAACAGAATGCCTCAATCAGCCGCTCGACATAAGGATCAGCAACTTCAATACCATTCATGCCCAGACGACCGGCGATTTTCGGATGCTTTTCCGCAAACTCACCGGACATTTCTTTCATAAACGTAAGTTCCCGATTGTAAAAATCAAGAAATTTCTGATCCACGGATATACCTCTGAAAAGAAATGAATTATGAAGGCAATTATCAGCCTTAAAAAATAATAAAGATCTAAATATGAAAAGACACTGAATAAACTCTGGTTAAAAATAAAGGTCATACGTTCATACCGATATCGGATAAGTCTGTATTACCGTGTTATTACCTTGTGGTAAGGAAATTATATGATGAAAAAATAAGTAATTTTCAATGTGAACATAATGTGATTAATTTATGAATGCCGGGTGTTCATCTTTTCCGGAGGGCGTTTTTTAGTTTTTATTATATCGATTGTATATTATTTGGGGATATATGCTTAATCATTTCATTCATCGATCTATTTGTATTTAGATTAA
The DNA here is from genome assembly GCF_032989665.1 of Morganella sp. BCCO 40_0007. NCBI lineage: Bacteria > Pseudomonadati > Pseudomonadota > Gammaproteobacteria > Enterobacterales > Morganellaceae > Morganella > Morganella sp. BCCO 40_0007. Next base: position 14,838 of record NZ_JAVBIN010000020.1, read on the forward strand.
TTATTTATAAGGGTGATATGATAGTTTACTCACGGAATCCTGGTTTTTTATTTTGTTTTTTATTATTTTATGTTCATTATTGTTATTAACTCTCTGTTTATCATTCTTTTAAATTTATCTGACTGGTGTTGTTTTTATCTTATTGTTTTTTATTGATTAATTTGTTGCTTTCCTGACCATTGTCATAAGAATTTTCTAAATTGATATATTTATTTTTTCTCGTGGTTGTGTTTTTTTTATTTACATAATAGTCTTGGTGTAAAGACACGAAGTAAACCTCAGGATAGTGTGTAGTGCATATAAGGATTAATGCAGAGTATCAGGATGTTACCTTAAGAATAAACTTAAGGTTAATTCTTATTGTCAGGTAATATTATTTGCTTTTATTATGAATCAGCATTTATGAAAACACACTTATGTTTATGTATTCCGGATATGTGTTAATTTAGTTATTTATACGCATGCGTGATTATGCGTAATACATATTGTATTTATAACATATTGTGTTTATAAACCGTGCACCTGCTAAGGGTGAATTGTTAGTATAAACAACACTTGATTAGGTAATAATTGTGGCTTTCAGCAGACAGAGTTTATTTGGCAAGCTCGATACGACTTTATTCCGGAGTATCGAAAGTGCAACGACCTTATGTAAATTAAAAGGCAACCCTTATGTTGAACTTGTCCATTGGATGGTTCAGCTGTGGCAACAGGAACAAAGTGATCTGAGACAAATTGTCCGTCACTTTCAACTCGACATCCAGTTAATGGAAAAAGGGATGGATCAGGCACTTCTGCGGTTACCGTCAGGCGCCAGTTCTATTTCTGATTTCTCTTATCATATTGAAATGGCAATTGAGCGTGCATGGGTATGTGCAAGTCTGGAATATTCAGAGAGCGCTATCCGCAGCGGCCATTTATTACTTGCCTGCCTGACGACAACGGAGTTGCGCCGAGCATTATCCGCGATTTCACCGGTATTTGACAAAATTCCGCTGGATATTCTGGCGTCAGATTTGGCATTCATTACCAAAGACTCGCCGGAAGCAGAGCAAAATGCAACGGATAACAGCGATCTCGGCGGTAAAAACAGCCTGCCGGGTGAAGCCAGCAGTGCTATGGCCGGTGAGCAGGGCAAAGCAACACTGGCGCAGTACACCACTGATCTGACTGCGCTGGCCCGTGAAGGCAAAATTGATCCGGTGATCGGCCGTGAGCAGGAAATCAACACGATGATTGATATTCTGCTGCGCCGCCGTCAGAACAACCCGTTACTGACCGGTGAAGCCGGGGTGGGTAAAACCGCACTGGTGGAAGGGATGGCACTGGCTATCGCATCCGGTCATGTACCGCCGCCGCTGGCAAAAGTTCGTCTTCTGAACCTGGATATTGTTGCACTCTCTGCGGGTGCCAGCATGAAAGGTGAATTTGAATCCCGCCTGAAATCCGTACTGGAAGAAGCGGTTGCTTCCCCGAATCCGGTCATCCTGTTTGTGGACGAAGTCCATACACTGGTCGGTGCGGGTGGTAACAGCGGAACCGGTGACGCGGCAAACTTATTAAAACCAGCTCTGGCACGCGGCAAGCTGAGAACGATCGGCGCCACAACCTGGAGTGAATTCAAACGTCATATTGAGAAAGATCCGGCTCTGACCCGCCGTTTCCAGGTATTACAGGTCGACGAACCTTCAGAAGAGAAGAGTGTGGCCATGTTGCGCGGCCTGGTGCCGATGCTGGAAAAACATCACAGCGTCTGGATCATGGAAGAAGCACTTCAGTCTGCGGTGCGTTTATCTCACCGTTATATTCCTGCACGTCAGCTGCCGGATAAAGCGATCAGTCTGCTGGATACTGCCTGTGCCCGTGTTGCGGTTGCCCAGAATATTGCGCCGAAGGATTTGCAGGAACTCCAGTATAAAACGCAGACAGCATCGTCTGAATTATCACTGGCAGAAAAGGCACTGAATTTCGGCCGTGAAGACAGCGATACCCTGAATGCCCTGCAGGATAATATTAAAGCGCAGACAGCCCAGGCAGAAGAAATGGAAGCCCGCTGGCTGAAAGAAAAATCAGCAGTGGCGGCCATTGTGGAAATCCGCAGTCAGATTCAGGCGTTAATCAGCGGTGACAAACCGGCTGACACTCCTGCTCCGGTTGCTGAAGAATCTCATACTGCCGCAGCTGAAACCGGCGATACCGCGGTGGCTGAAGCTGTCACGGAAACTGTTGTGCTCAGTGAAAAAGAGCAGCTGGCTGAGTTGCAAAAACAGCTGGCAGAGCAGGAAAAAGCACTTGAGGCTATCCGTCAGAACCTGCGTGAAGATGCGGTTATCCAGGCGGAAGTTAACGCAGCGGTTGTGGCATCGATTGTCGCGGACTGGACCGGGATTCCGGTCGGCCGGATGATGAAAGATGAACTGAATGCTGTTCTGGAATTACCAAATCATCTGGCAGAACGTGTTATCGGGCAGCAGCATGCACTGGATATTATCAGTGAGTCTATCCAGACCTCGCGTGCCGGACTGGCGGATCCGCGTAAACCTATCGGCGTCTTTATGCTGGTCGGGCCGTCCGGTGTCGGTAAAACCGAAACCGCGCTGGCCATTGCCGAGCAGCTGTACGGCGGTGAGCAAAACGTTATCACCATCAACATGAGTGAATACCAGGAAGCTCACACCGTATCGTCCCTGAAAGGTTCGCCTCCGGGCTATGTCGGTTACGGTGAGGGTGGTGTGCTGACTGAAGCTGTCCGCAGAAAACCTTACAGCGTTGTGCTGCTGGATGAAGTGGAAAAAGCTCATCCGGATGTTCACGAATTGTTCTTCCAGGTCTTTGATAAAGGCCGTATGGAAGATGGTGAAGGCCGTGTAATCGACTTTAAAAATACCATTATTTTACTGACCAGTAATGCCGGCAGTGATCTGATTTCAAGCCTGAGCGCTGACCCGGATACGACCCCTGATCTGGACGGTATGCGTACCGCATTACAGCCGGAACTGCTGAAAGTATTCCCGGCCGCGTTCCTCGGACGCCTGAGTGTGGTGCCGTACTATCCGTTACAGGATGAGTCACTGGGCCGGATTGTCCGTATTCATCTGGATCGGGTCGGTCAACGTTTGTCCGCACAGCATAATGCGGCATTCGAATACGGCGACGATGTGGTGGATTCAATTATCAGCCAATGTTCCGTGGCTGAAACTGGTGCGCGAATCCTGATTCGTTTCATCGAGCAAAATATTTTACCAAAAATCGGTTTACATATTTTAAACCGGAACACGGAATCTGCAATTCAGAAGGTCATTCTGAGTTGCGATAATCAAAATGGATTTACCGTCACCTCAGAGTAAGACGCGGTAACCGTTTTATGGAAAGCAGTGAAGTACATAATCATATATTAAGGATATAGATATGAAAAAAATCAAGTTAGCATTATTAGTGGCAGGTTCTTTAGTTGCCGGTGCAAGCACCTCGGCTTTTGCAGGTGAAGGGCAGGGTACTGTAACGTTTAACGGTGAGTTAACTACTGAAACCTGTAAAATTACCAGTGATAAGGATCAAACGATAAAATTACCTACAGTGTCTATTAAAACACTGGCTGCAGCTGGTGACGAAGGTGGTTATAAGCCTTTCCAAATAGAGGTTGACTGTTCAGGGGCTGAAGCCAGCGGTCTTGATGGTAAAACTGTCGCTATACATTTTGAGCCGATCCCAAAAACAACGGCTTGGGACTCTACAACAAGTAACCTGAAGAACAATGATGCGACTGGCGCTAAAAACGTTCAGGTCAAGATTTATAGTACCGATGGTGGCCAGCAGGTTCATGCCAAAATTGGTGAGACCGGAAAAGGGGTGAAAATTGAAGGTACTAAGAAAATGACTTTCAATTATGTCGGCGGTTATTACGCCACAGCTGCGACTACAGCCGGTCTGGTAAATGCCACAGTTATGTATACTCTGGTTTATCAGTAACAGATGTACCGGACAGAGCCGTTATACGGCTCTGTCTTTTAATTAACAGAGGTTATTATGTTAGCAAAATCTATAAAAGCGTTATTGATCACGTCTCTTATTTCCGGCATGGCGCAGAGTGCGGTTGTTATAGAAGGTACCCGTATTATTTTTGACGGCGGAAAGAAAGAGCAGGTTGTCAGAGTTAATAACAGGGATGAAACTCAGCCGGTATTAATTCAGGCATGGGCGGATGATGGTGTTGACATTAATAACATTAATAACCCGAAACTACCGTTTGTTATCACACCGCCGATAAGCCGGATTGAACCGGGAAAAGGGCAGAGTATCAGGGTTATTTATAATGGTATGTCCCTCCCCCAGGACAGAGAATCTGCGTACTACTTTAATGTTCTGGAAATTCCGCCGCAAACAGAAGAAGGCCGGAATGCGGAACAAGTCCTTGAACTGGCCTTTAAAACCCGGATTAAACTTTTTTATCGTCCCGAATCTTTGCGCAAAAGCATGGCATCCGCTGAAACTGATAAAATCAAATGGAGTGTGGTGGATGTCCCCGGAAAAGGTACAGGCCTGAAAGCGGAAAGTGCATCACCGCTTTATATTACGGTCACCGCAATAAAAGCAAATATTAACGGAAAAGATGTTCTGTTTGATGGTGATATGATTTCACCAATGTCTTCAGCGGTATATACCCAACCGAAAGACGCTCAGAAAATAAACGGAAATATATCAGAATTTTCCTTTGTCATTCTGAATGAATACGGCAGTCAGATTACCACAAAAATGACAAAATCAGGGGCAGGATTTTCTATCGTTAAATAATACTGTTTAAAGGGATTTAATTCAGGCGGTTAACAGGGAGTGTAACTGCCGATAACAGGAGTATTAGTATGAGACAACGTCAATGGAGATTAATGCTCTGTTCTTTTTTATTTCCGGCCGTATCATTTGGCAGCACTACTTCATTGGCTGATGAAAATAGTGCAGGTGACGGAAAAATGGATTATAACGCCAGTTTTATTCAGGGACTAGATGTTGATGTTTCTGATTACCGTTATGGCAATCCTGTACCGGAAGGAACCTATACAGTTGATGTGGTTATCAATGAAAATAACAGAGGGAAGCGCAGTATTGTATTCAGGAATATATCTAATGATAAACGGGCTGATGCGTGTTTTACGCCTGAGCAGCTCGAAGAGTTAGGTATTATTGCTGATAATAAGCTGGCCGGTCAGTCTGAAAACAATATTAATAGCGGCGATGGTTCCTGTCAGCCGCTTTCCGCGTATGTCAGCTATGCAAAAGCGTATTATAATACCGGAGATCTGGTATTAAATATCACGGTTCCCCAGGCGAACCTGAAGCACAAGCTTTCAGACTATATTGATCCGTCACGCTGGGAGGCGGGGGTAACGGCACTGTTTATTGACTATAACCTGAACAGTTATTTATCAAACAGTAAATCCGGTAACAGCAGTGATAAAGAAAACTATTACAACACAAATATTAACTGGATGGCTGGCTTTAACGTTGCCGGATGGCGTCTGCGTAACCGCAGTAATTCCGTATGGTCCAAAAATAACAGCTTCAGTAATAAAAATATTCAGCTCTATGCTGAAACGGATATTACCCCATGGGAAAGCCGGTTAACACTCGGTGAAACTTTCACCAGCGGTCGTATTTTTGACAGTTACGGTATCCGGGGGGGAATTCTGGGTACAAATACAAAAATGCGCCCGGATTCTGCAAATAACTTCAAACCCGTCATTACCGGCATTGCAGACAGCAATGCCCGGGTGTTAATCCGCCAGAACAATTATACCATTTACGAAACAACGGTGACGCCGGGCCCATTTGAAATCAGTGATTATGGTGCACTCGGTACCAACGGTACATTGCAGATGGTGATTATTGAAGCGGACGGCCGTGAGAAAGTTCAGGATATTGTGTTCTCAGCACCGCCGATGATGTTAAAGCCCGGAACACTGCAGTATGCAATTTCTGCCGGGGAATTACGGGACAGTTCTGCCGGTGCGTCACCGGCCGTGGTGGAAGGGGAATTACTTCAGGGGATAAATAACTTCCTGACCTGGTATACCGGCTTCCAGGTATCTGAAAATTATAAATCGGTGGCTATCGGTAATGCATTGAATACCCCGATCGGCGGTATTGCGCTGGACATGACCCATGCCCGCAGTGACCTGAAAGAGAAATCACAGTCCGGTGAGTCGTTCCGGATCAGTTACAGCCGGTTGTTTGAGGAAACAGATACCAACGTTGTTGTTTCCAGTTACCGTTATTCCAGTGATGGTTATCTGAGTTTCCGTGATGCGTCCATGATCAGATCACGCGGAGAAAATTATAACGAGAGAAGAACGGATGAAAACGGAAAATTAATTAACAGTTATCTGGGGGTCAACGCCAAAAACCAGTATTCACTGAACCTTAACCAGCGCTTGTGGAACAACAGTTCTGTCTCTGTTATGGGCAGCTATTATGATTACTGGACGGACAGACAGGCATCATCACAGTGGTCGGTTTCTTATCAGCAAAACCTGGAGTATTTCTCTTACAGCCTGGCTTACCAGCGGTCAAAAACCAGTGAAAATACCTATGATAATACCTATGTGCTGAACATTAATATTCCGTTGTACCGGGGTTATAACTATCAGCCGGCGTTTAACAGTCTGTCGCTGACCACAACCCGTAATGCGGATGGCAATACGTCATTCTATACCTCCGCATCCGGTTCACAGGGGGATCAGAGTGAGCTCAGCTACAATATCGGTGCGACGGCTAACTCACATTCAGACACCAGTGATTCACTGACAGCATCAGCGAACTACCGGAGTGCCGTCGGCACCTATGGTGTTACCGGATCGATGAATAACCGCTCTAACCGTCAGATCTCGTTTTCAGCGAACGGCAGTATCGTTGCGCATCCCGGTGGTGTGACCCTGGGGCCATCTGTCGGTGATGCACCTTTTGCGATTATTGAAGCTGATGGTGCAGAGGGCGCTGCAGTACTGAACGGCAGCGGCAGTAAGATTGACGGCAGAGGTTATGCCATTGTTCCTTATCTGAATTCATACCGTGAAAACCAGGTGGGCCTTGATGCCAGTAAAGCGGGACCGAATGTGGACCTGATAGATGACCTGGCAACAGTGGTGCCGCGTGATGGTGCGGCGATTGCTGTGAAGATAAAAACCAGTGTCGGTAAACCGGTTGTACTTATCGTTAAAGATAAAAATGGCAAATTCCTGCCGATCGGAACCAATATCTATGACGGCAGTGGTGAATATCAGACTATCGTCGGCCAGGCCGGAATGGCTTATTTACGCGGCTGGGATGGCAGCAGCGGAGCATTATCTGTGAAATCAGGAACAGCCGGTGAGTGTGTAATCAATCCGGAACCCGGTATTGCACAGAAAATTGCGGCTGCAGATAACTCAGTGATTCAGGTGGAGGTCAAATGTATTTAATGAATATTATCAAGAAATACGGAATATCATTATTCCCGCGAGCAATGGTTTTATTTATTCTTTTAGGAATATTTACATACTCCCGTGCTGAAGTTATATGTGATAATTGTGACCTCAAGAATATTGAAGTTGAATTCAAGGGTATATACAAAGAAGGTACGTGTATTATATCAGTCAATGGCGGATCATCGGATGGAACAGTATTTTTACCGACGATATCGTACAAGACATTATCATCAGCCGGAAAAGAAGCCGGGGCAACTAAATTTACCGTTGCTCTGGATAATTGCCCGAAAGACGTTGAAGCCGTACTTTTTTTCAAAAGTGATAGTAATCTGAGCCCGGTAAATAAAAACCTGAAAAATAGTGTCGGTGCAAATTTTGCAAAAAATGTTGAACTGCGTATCCGGAATGATCAATCAACGCATATTGGCATTGATGACCCGCTTTCTGGCCAGTCTTATTTTATTTCCGATGTAAACTCGTCAGTGAGTAAAGATTATTATGTGTCTTATTTTGCCGGTGATAATGCAGTTTCAGCAGGCAATGTAGTAGCGAAGTCAATCCTTGAGGTTATTTATAAATAACATCCGGGGTTTTTGAAAGTAATATGTTCACAACAAACAGATTTATCCCGGTTTATATTCAGTAGTAATGTTTAATATGTAATAACGCCTTTGCTCATCAGTCTGGTATTGTTTTTGGCTAATGAATGCGGCTAATTTGAGTGAAGTAATATTAGTAAATTTACTAATCAAATTAAACAAAAAAGAGAAACACGGTATGAGAATTAATAACGGTAGTGCTCAGAAGTTCATAGCAAGAAACCGCGCTCCCCGCGTGCAGATTGAATATGATGTTGAAATTTACGGTAGTGAGAAAAAAATCGAATTGCCATTTGTAATGGGTGTATTAGCTGATTTATCCGGTAAACCTCTGGAGCCGCTTCCGCCTGTTACAGACAGAAAATTCCTGAGCATCGATATTGATAATTTCGATGACCGCATGAAGGGCATGAAGCCGCGCGTGGCTTTTGCTGTACCTAATACCTTAACCGGTGACGGTCAGCTGATGGTCGATATCACATTTGAAAGCATGGATGATTTTGCGCCGGATGCGATTGCCCGCAAAATCGAGCCACTGGCTGAGCTGCTGGAAGCACGTACTCAGTTAACTAACCTGCAAACCTACATGGATGGTAAGGCAGGGGCGGAAGGTCTGATCATGCAAATTCTGCAGGATAAAGAACTGCTGAAAACCCTGGCGTCTGCACCTAAGCGTGAAGACAAAGTTTCAGATCCGTCTCAGGACGATTAAGAATTGTAGGTGACAGAGATATGTTAGCTCAAAATACTCAGAAAAATGCGGGTGCAAAAGCGACGCAGACGCAGGAAACAAGTGATTTCAGCTCCCTGCTTGCGCAGGAGTTTAAATCCAAAACTGAACAGTCCAAAACGGCGGTTCAGAACGCTGTTAAAACACTGGCTGAACAGGCGCTGGCTAATTCAATTACGATTTCCTATGACGCGTATAAAAATATCGAGTCAATCATTGCGGAAATCGATCTGAAGATGTCAGAACAGATTAACCTGATCCTGCATCACAAAGAGTTTCAGCAGCTGGAAAGTGCATGGCGCGGCCTGCATTATCTGGTCAATAACACCGAAACGGATGAGAAGCTGAAGTTACGTTTCATGGATATGTCCAAGGACGAACTGCGCCGTAACATGAAACGCTATAAAGGCGTGGCATGGGATCAGAGTCCGCTGTTCAAACAGGTTTATGAAGAAGAATATGGCCAGTTAGGTGGCGAGCCGTACGGCTGCCTGGTTGCTGACTACTATTTCGATCATACTCCGCCTGATGTTGACCTGCTGGGTTCTATCGCGAAAGTGGCTGCTTCTGCACACGTACCGTTTATCACCGGTGCATCACCGTCTGTTATGCAGATGGATTCCTGGCAGGAACTGTCCAACCCGCGTGATCTGACCAAAATCTTTACCCAGAACCTGGAATATGCAGCATGGAACTCACTGCGCCAGTCTGACGATGCCCGTTATATCGGTCTGGCCATGCCGCGCTTCCTGGCGCGTCTGCCGTACGGTATCGAAACGAACCCGGTTGACGAGTTTGATTTTGAAGAAACCACTGACGGTTCCGATCACAGCAAATATTCATGGTCAAACGCGGCCTATGCAATGGCTGTGAACATCAACCGTTCATTCAAACATTTTGGCTGGTGTACGCTTATCCGCGGTGTGGAAAGTGGTGGCGTGGTTGAAAACCTGCCTTGCCATACTTTCCCGAGCGATGACGGCGGCGTGGACATGAAATGTCCGACAGAAATTGCGATTTCTGACCGTCGCGAAGCGGAACTGTCCAAAAACGGTTTCATTCCGTTAATCCACCGTAAAAACACAGATTACGCTGCGTTTATCGGGGCTCAGTCTCTGCAGAAACCTGCGGAATACTATGATCCGGATGCAACGGCTAACGCCAACCTGTCAGCACGTCTGCCGTACATGTTTGCCTGCTCCCGTTTCGCGCATTATCTGAAATGTATTGTCCGTGACAAGATCGGTTCATTTAAAGAGCGTGATGACATGCAGAAATGGCTGAACGACTGGCTGATGAACTATGTTGACGGGGATCCGGCTAACTCTTCTCAGGAAACAAAAGCACGCCGTCCGCTGGCTGCCGCGGAAGTGGTGGTTGAGGATGTGGAAGGGAACCCTGGTTACTATCAGGCGAAATTCTTCCTGCGTCCGCACTTCCAGCTGGAAGGTCTGACCGTTTCTTTACGTATGGTCGCTAAATTACCGTCACTGAAAGGTGCTGCGTAATCGCGTCCTGACACAATATTCTCTCGCTTCACAAAGGGAATAGCAGTTCATTGCCGGTGAGAACCATAAGGATAGCAGGTCCGATATCCGGCATAACAAAAGTGGTCACCACAGGGTGTGGTTACCTGTCAAAGCAATTTGATTAATGCATTAATAAGAGGAAATACTGATGGCTCAAGATATGTTTTTAAGAATCGCAGGCATCGATGGTGAAGCTCAGGATCACGCGCACAAGGATGAAATTGAAGTTCTGTCATGGCGCTGGGGTGTAAACCAGCAGTCTAACATGCACAGTGGTTCAGGCGGCGGTTCCGGTAAAGCAACTGTGGAAGATTTCACATTTGTTCACTATACCGATAAAGCAAGTCCTAACCTGCTGAGCTACTGCTTATCCGGTAAACACATCAAAGACATCCAGTTTACTGTCCGTAAAGCGGGTGGTACCCCACTGGAATACCTGGTCATTAAATTCACTGATGTTATCGTCACTGATGTTGCAATGCAGGGTTCTATCGAAGACGAAAGCCGTCCGCGTGAAGTGGTTAAATTCTCCTTCACTAAGATGACTCAGGAATATGTTATCCAGAATGCTGAAGGTAACAAAGCAGGTACTATCGCAGCTACCTACGATGTTAAAGCTAACCTTATCAGCTGATAGTATTTTATGTTGGAATAAAACCTGCTGCTTTCAGGCAGCAGGTTTTTATCTCCGGGAAGTTTTTTTATAAATATTTAATTGTTTGCAATTTACGGTGGCGGACAATATTATTAATGACTCTTAGTTGTTTATACATATAAGCATTTTCATAATGCCAGGCATGGTTATATGTCCAATAATACAGAAAGAAAATATACCCTGTTTAAGGTAGTGAATATCCTGTGTGTCCTGGTCATATCCTTTCTGATTACAGGGTGCAGTTTTTTTAGTACATCAAAATCAACCTCTTCTGAAGATAAGTCCGCATCAGAACTAAAAATTAGTTTAGTGGCCAGCGCTGAAATTAATAAAAATAAAAACCATCTGCCATCACCACTGAATGTATTTGTTTATGCTGTTAAATCTAAGCAATCATTTTTAAGTACGGATTATTTAACCTATTTATATAAAAACAAGCCTAATCCTGAAAATGAAATGCTTATCCTGGAATATATTATCAGGCCAGGTGAGACAAAAATTATCGATTACAAAATTAATTCGGAATTTCCCTATATCGGGGTCATAGCAGCTTACAAAGATATCAGTAATGCCAAATGGAGTGCCGTATATCCTTTATCAAATTTACGCGGTGCAACATGGACTGAAAAGTATATTTTATTTACCGAGCCTGAACATGAAATTAAAGTCTTATTTTCAAATTCAGTTGTGTCAATCAAAGAGAATGGATGAGTTGTGAGAACAAATAAAGTCGTATGGAGTGAGGGACTGTTCCTGCGCCCTCAGCTATTCCAACAGCAAGAACGTTATTTTGAATATATTGCTCATAAACGTGCAGCGACCATTAGTCCGTTCTTCTGGGGTTTTGCACAATACGAGATTGATCGTGAGGCATTGTCTTATGGCAAGCTGGTCTTACGTTCAGGGCAGGGGGTTTTTCCTGATGGTACGCCATTCGGGATCCCGGGCCACGATGAGCAGCCTGAACCTTTAACCATTACAGCCGAGCATCTCGGAAAGATGATTTATCTGGCTGTGCCATTACGTCTTGATAACAGTGATGAAACGATTTTTGATGAGTTTGACAGCAGCTCATTAGCCCGTTTTTCCTCGTATGAAGAAGAGATTAATGATACTAACGCTGTGCGCCAGGGACCGAAACCGATCCAGCTGGCCCGTATGCGTCTGCGTCTGATGCCGGAAACGGAAATGACGGAATCATGGATTGGTATTGCCCTGGCGAAAGTCAAAGCTATCCAGCCGGACGGCAGTGTGCTGCTGCATCTGGAGGATCATATCCCGCCGGTTACCGGTTATGCGGCTAACTATCTGCTGATGGAGTGGATCACGCACTTAAACGGCCTGGTAAAAATGCGTGCGGATATGCTGGCGTCACGTCTGGCGTCCAGTGACGGCAAAGCCAGCGCCAGTGCGGAAGTGGTTGACTATCTGTTATTGCAGATCTTCAACAAATATGAGCCGATTTTAAACCATCTGCGTCATATCCCGGAAACTGCACCGATTGTGATTTATGAGGAGCTGGCTAAGTTTGCCGGTGAATTATCCACTTTCCTGCGGGCAAAAACACGCCGGCCGAATGTGGCGCCGGGTTATGACCACGCCAACCTGTATGCGTCAATCCGCCCGCTGGTGGATGAAGTGCACGGCCTGCTGAACCAGATGCTGGTGCGTTCCGGCCAGAGCATTCCGCTGGTGCGTCAGGAGCATGGTGTCTGGACGGCATCGGTCATTCCGAGCGAACTGCGCGGTTTCTCCAATCTGGTACTCGCGGCGTCATCGCAGTTGCCGCAGGATGTTATGCAGCACCAGTTTGTGGCACAGACCAAAATCAGCTCGCCGCATAAACTCCAGGATCTGGTTCGTTCCCACCTGCCGGGTCTGATTTTACGTAATCTGCCGGTTCCGCCGAGACAAATACCTTATACCTCCGGATATCTGTACTTTGAACTGATGAAGCAGGGACCTTACTGGGAAAATATTCTCAACAGCGGCTCTCTTGCCCTTCACGTTGCAGGGGACTTCCCGGGGATACGGCTTGAGCTTTGGGGCGTGAGGGATTAATGAACCTGTTCAATGACAATTACGGTGATGATGACGATCAGGACAAAAAAGGTCCTGACGGCGCATTAGCGGATCATCAGGAAGAGCAGTCCCCCCAGTCAATGGGGGCTTTTCTGCATGATGACGGTAGTTTTTTCGCACCGCTGGACAGCGACCCGCTGCGCAATGACGAAATTGATTACCGTGATCTTGCGATTAAAAGTGAAAGCATCCAGGCCCGGATACAGCGTGTCAGCCGGGCGGAAGATCCGTTGCTTGAGGCGGTACAGCCGCTTCTGCGGGCGCTCAGTGAACTGCCTGAGCAGGTTTCCGACCTGAAGCAGGTGGAAATCCTCAAAAAGAGCCTGAAAAATGAAATATCCACCTTTACGGCGGTCTGTGATGCGGTAAGTATTCCGTGGCAGAAAATGGCCATTATCCGTTATGCCATTTGTACCGCGATTGATGAATCTATTCACTCCAAAGCCTGGGGGCTGGCTTCCGGCTGGTCGCAGAGTAACCTGCTGAACCACTTTGAAGGGGATAACGACGGGGGGAACAAATTCTTCCTTCTGATCGGCCGTTTGTCCATGAACCCGCAGGAATATACCGATGTGCTGGACATACTGTCCCGTATTCTCGGCCTCGGGTTTGAAGGTCGTTACAGTATTATCGAAAACGGCGATCGCCAGCTGAATAAAATCCGCCAGCGTCTGCTGTCGTTACAGCAGAGTACCCGTGACTCGGTGCCGGCGGCATTATCGCCGAATGCGACAGTGACCCAGGAAGATAATGAAGTGCGCCGGATCTACCTGCCTGTCCGTATTTCTCTGATTATCTGCACGTTTATTCTGATTAGTCTGTTCGCCCTCTTTAAATACTGGCTCTCCGTTGATCTCGGGGAATTTACCGATCGTGCCGCAGCACTGAAGCGCGGTGAGCTGAAACATACTCAGCTGGCGGTCAGTATGCCGCGCTTACGTCTGGCTGTTCTGCTTAAAGATGAAATAGCCAAAGGTCTGGTTGAAGTGGATGAAACCGGTCCGCAAAGTATTGTGACGTTCCGCGGTGATGCCATGTTCCTTTCCGGACGCAGGGAAGTCAAACCTGAAATGGACAAAATCCTCACCCGTGTGGCAGATGAAGTCAAACGTGTTGACGGTAAGGTCGTGATTACCGGACATACGGATAACGTGCCTATCGGACGGGCTAAGTTTGCCAGTAACGAGGAGCTCTCGCTGAAACGTGCTGAATCTGTGGGGGACTTCTTTGCGAAAGCAGGTATCCCGGCGCAGGGTATTGAGACAAAAGGCATGGGGGCTTCACAACCGATCAGCAGTAATAAAGATGAACAAGGGCGTGCGCTTAACCGTCGCGTTGTCGTTTATGTTACCTATCTGTGAGTTATAAAATGTCATTCTGGAATCGAACATTTGCACTGCGGTTTTTAAAAAGATTTTTGATCTTTATTTTCTTTTTATTAGCAGCCGCCATCATATGGTACCTGGGACCGACATTCGGCTATGGTGAGATTCGTCCGCTGGAAGATGCAGTACCGCGGATCATCTTCATTGTTCTGCTGGCTGTTATTTTTATCGGGCTCTGGTGCCGCGTTCCCTGTTTTCTGCTCGGGGTACTGACACTCTGCGTGACATTCTGGGTATTCTCACCCTATTTGCTGCTCGGGGAATCCTATCCGTTTGAGGAAACCACACCCCGGCTGATTGTTATCGGGGTCATTACGCTGGTGACACTGCTGTATTGTGTCTGGCTGCTGATCTCCATGCTGCGGTTCAACCCGGAAAAACTCGATCGTTTCTTTAAGAGAAGTAACGTTGATCCTGTCCGTGCAGGCGAACATTACCGGGAAGTTGTTGCGGTTATTAATAATGCAGCCCGTTATGTGGCGCATACCAGCCGTAAGATCTCCCGCTGGAGTCATTTCTGGCGTCCGAAAAAAGTCGTTTATGACCTGCCATGGTACATGATGCTGGGTTCGAAGGATGCCGGTAAAACCACCGCAGTTCTGTCATCAGGTCAGGAGTTCCCGTTACCGGAACAATTACTGCGCGTTTCCAGAGAAAGCACGCCGACCGCTAACTGTGAATGCTGGTTTACCAATGAAGCTATCTTTGTTGATACTTCCGGTAAATATATTGATGAGTCAGATGAAAACGCGGGTGAATGGGAAGCGCTGGTTAAGGCGATTAAGAAAAACCGTCCGCTGAAATCACTCAACGGCGTGGTGGTCACCATCCCGGTGACTGATCTGCTGGGTAAAGATAAGAAAGAGCTGTACGCATTATCATCAAAATTCAGAACACAACTGGATATGCTGCGCCATGAATTAGGGGTGCGTTTCCCGGTGTATGTGATGATCACCAAGATGGATATGGTGTCCGGTTTTGATGAATACTTCCGGTCGCTGACGATGGAAGAGCGTGATCAGATCTGGGGCTTTACACTGCCGTTTGGTGAGAAAAAGAAAAAATCCGATGCGATTGTCGAGATCCGCGATGTGCTGCGCAATGAGTTATCCGCGCTGGAAGGCCGTCTCGATAAAGATATGACTGCGCGTATGCTGGATGAGTATGATGTCACCACGCGTAAACGCATGTATCAGTTACCACAGGACTTCCGGTTACTGGCGGATTCCATCACCGAGTTCGGTCAGAACGTCTTCTCACCGTCCCGTTATGATGATACGCAGAAGTTTACGTCGTTACGCGGTATCTATTTTGCCAGCAGCACGCAGTCTACCATGCAGTCTCTGCTCAACCCGAATACCATTGTTCAGAAATGGCGGGATATGGCAAACAGCCTGGGGGATGTGGTCGCTGATAAAGCAGAGGATACCGAAGATCGTCTGGTTCAGGAAACCGTCAACGGGAAGCATTTCTTCCTGAAACAGCTGTTTGAGAACTTTGTCCGTGACCGCAACCTGGTGCGCTACAACCTGGCACTGACCGCCAAGTACCGCTTCCAGACACTGGCCGGTCACCTGCTGACGATTATGCTGACGGTCTGGCTCTGTTATGCACTGGTGATCAGTTATCACAACAACCGGGATTATCTGGATGGTGCAACCGCGAAAGTGGAAGAGGTATCGACGGTTCTGGATGAGTATCTGGAAAATAACAGTGACGGCCTGCTGGCGAAGATGCTTTCACTGACTCAGGATATTCCGGTGCTGGGCGTGTTCGACTTTAAAGATCCGCGTCTGTCTTACCGTTACGGCCTGTATGTCGGTTTTGATCTCCGTGAGGAATCAGACAAGATTTATCAGTATTTCCTGCAACGCTGGATGCTGTTCTCGCTCGAACGGATGGCAGAAAAATCGCTGTATGACGCAGTGACAGCAGATGATTCAGATACTATTTACGATAAACTGAAGACCTATCTGATGCTGCACGGTGAAGGGAAATTCGATAAGGATTACCTGATTAAAACGCTGACGGAAGAAGCACAGGCAAACCGGATGATCGAAAACTACGGTCAGACCATCGTCTTTGTTTCACATCTGGAAGAGCTGTTCAATAATCCGCAGTGGAGCCGGTATAACCCTGAGATTAATGACCGCCTCGTGGCTGCCGCACGCGTGGTTCTGCAAAAAAAGCCGTTAGCCTCTCGCCTGTACCAGAAAGTTAAAGAACAGGCGATGACGGAGGCGCCTGAAAATATAACACTGAACAAGCTGGCCGGTGATCAGCTGGGCAGTATTCTGGAAATCAGTGATGAATCACTGGCACTGAACGGTATCCCCGGCATTTTTACCAATGCCGGGTATCATCAGGTTTTTAAAAAAAAACTGACGGACTACGTGAAAAATATCCTGAGTGAAGACAGTTGGATCACAGGACAGAAAAATGAAGGTAAAGGCCGTAAAGCCGATATTAAGCAGCTTGACGGTTTTTATATGTCGGAGACAGAAGAAGCGGTTCTGAAGCTGTATCTTCAGGAGTATACATCAGTCTGGAATCAGTTCCTCAGCGGCATTCAGCTGAAGAAAATTGTGCCGGATACGGCCGTGGGAAACGATACCACATTTGATATGTATGCTTTGCAGATCCTCAGTGCCCCGGATTCACCGCTGATTGACATGATCACGCAGATTGGTCATGAAACGGCGTTATCCGTGGATTTCGCCAAACAGGAATCGCAAATGCCGGATCTGTCCAAAACCCAGGCCGGGCGGAATCTGACAACCGGGCGTATGGGCTCTGTCACCCGTAATCTGAAAGACCTTCAGACCGTTAAGGATGCACTGTCGCAGCGGGAAACAAAAATCCTGTATGACAATGTGGATCGCCGTTTCTCGGCACTGCACCGCTTAATCAACCTGGATACGTCTCCGCAGCAGGGAAACCGGCGGATACAGGCGGGACAGGGCGGGGATAACGGGCTGAACAAAATTATCAGCATGCTGGGGGATCAGCATAACTACCTGGTGATTACGGAATCGGCGATGGAGGACGGCAGTGCGCTGCCTTACCCGTCAGAGGCGGAAAAACGTCTGAAAGCGGAATCACGGCTCTGGCCGGCACCGCTCAAAGCGATCATTATGCCGCTGCTGGGAGGTATCTCCGTAAAGCTCAGTCAGCAGTTCACACTGCAAAGTAATGAAGCAGTTAAAACGGAATTAGGCGACATGTGTGTCGCCTCTTTTCAGGGCAGCTACCCCTTCGCGGACAGCGAAGAGGAAGTCAGCCTTGAGGAGTTCGAAGTTTTCTTCGGGCCGAACGGTATAGTGGATGCGTACTATAAAGAGAACCTGGAAAAGCTGGTGGATACCAGTGTGTCACCATGGCGCTATAAACGTGAAGATCTGCGCGGAAATGAAGACCGGGAGGTGTTGCGTTTTTTCGAACAGGCCCGGGAGATCAAGAAAGCTTTTTTTCGTAACGGGATGAGTGAAAATGTTTCTTTCAGCTTTAACGCAAGTATCCCGGCATTATCGCCGCGGATTTTGCAGTTTGGTATCAATATTAACGGAACAGCACTGACTTATAAACACGGGCCGGTCTGGCCTAAAGTATTTAAATGGCCGGAGCAGGATACTGAAAATACCATTACGATGAATGCTGTTTCCGCAGATAATTCAGAAAACACTGAAGAACGTGTGCTGATGGGCGAATGGGCACTGTTACACTGGATGGATATGGCAGCCGAACAGAAAGATATATCGCCGGCTAAACAGACATTAATTTACCGGCTGGGTGATCAGAAGGTTAGTATAAATGTTAACGGATTAAATTATAAAGGAAAGCCGGTTAATAAATTGCTGAAGAACTTTAAATGTCCGGCAACTATTTAAATAATAGGTAATTGTAATTAAGAATATTCGGTTGCTTATTTAATTGTGGACTTTTCCTATTAATTATCAGAGCGATTTCTTTATATTGATAAATGGCTGCTTATTATGAAAATAAAGACAAATTTCCCGGGATTGGGAAATAGTTCAGGAAGAAACAGAATTAAGGGAAATCACGTAATTTATCGTGTTATCCGCCAGTGCAGCCAATTAAATATCAATCAGTCGCTTAACAGCAGAATGATTACAGAGCAATTCCCGTGGTGCTTTGCTGTACCGGCTTCAGAAAAGAAAGATACGTTTTATCTCGGTGCTTTCAGTTTCCTCAGTGATGATAAATGTGTTGTTCTGTACACAAAGGCAACGGATAAGTGGACTGTCAGACACCTGAGTACGGTATCAAATGTTATTTTCTGGTGCTCCCGGATAATTGCATTTCATATTGAAAATGAAAATTGTGTGATTGATGAAAAGAAATTAAGAAACTGGGTTACGTCGCTGCAACGATATTACTCTCCGCTGTGGGAATCGGTTCTCCTGAAACCCCGGTTTCAGTTTAAGAACAATTCGGACGTTCTGATATCTGAAATGACGTACACGGATTGCAATATCAATGACAATGGAGGAGTTAGCGCGATGCCATGGATAAATTGGCCTTATTGTATTAAGTCTTTTGACTCTGCCTGGCTATGGCGTCTGAATCGGCAGGGAAACATTTTAGACTCAATTAAGATAGATATCAGAAACACGGATGTCTCCGTTTAATTATGTACTTAATACAAATTTGATTTGTATCAAACCAATTAGGTGTGAATATGCCTCGAACATTAACGCTGTATTGCTCGGCAATGCCGGAACTGGCAGGTGAGCCGGGCCTTGCAATATCGACGCTGGAGGGTGAGGAAGCCCTGTCAGTGTTGTATCAGTATAAGGTAGTTGCGAAAACACCCGCAAACCCTGCTATTCCGTGGCAGGTCGCAGCAAACCTTGATCTGAAAAAATTTATCGGACAGCAGATGACGGTTGTTATCGAGCTGGACGGTAACGGACTGGATATTGAACGTGGTTCAGGTAAGGGCCACAGAGAGGTCACCGGTCTGGTGGAACGTGCCCGTTTTATCGGACGGGATGAGAATCAGGCGATGTATGAATTTATCATACGTCCGTGGCTGAATCTGGCGACGCTGACTTCTGACTATAAGAATTTTCAGCAGAAATCCGTCGTGGATATTATTGATGAAGTTCTGGCAAAGTTCCCTTTCCCGATCGAAAAGCGTCTGTCAGCTATTTATCCGCAGCTTGATTATCAGGTTCAGTATGGTGAAACGGACTTTGATTTCGTTCAGCGCCTGATGGAAGAGTGGGGTATTTACTGGTTCTATGAGCATTCTGATCTGAAGAACCGGCTGATCCTTGTTGACCATGTCGGTGCGCATAAGCGGACATTCAGTCCGGCGTATCATTCGCTGCGGTATGAGTCTGATAAACCGAAGGACGGACAGGAATATATCGATCAGTTCGGCGCTCAGGAAACGGTGACGTCAGGGCAATGGCTGACATCGGATTATGACTTTAAAAAATCCCGTGCGGATATTTCCGCGCTGGATAAAAAGCCGCGTAAAACCAACTTTAACGAGTATGAACAGTACCAGTGGCCGGGGGATTATGATGATCCGTCTGTCGGGGAGTTCCTGGCGCGTGTCCGCAGTGAGGAGCAGGGGTGTCTTGGTTCCAGGGCTGCCGGTTCCGGTGAAATCCGCTCTGTGGTCTGCGGTACAACCTTTACACTGGAAAATTATCCGCAATCCAAAGCAAACCGCGAATATCTGGTAATTTCGAATCAGCTGCGGGCGACTGAAATCAACCAGCAGTCTGACAGTGATGATTTCAGTATCTACACCAGCTTTGTGGTGCAGCCGACAACAAAAGTCTATCGTCCGCCGCAGACTATCACCAAGCCGTTCACTCACGGGCCGCAAACCGCACTGGTTGTCGGGCCGGAGGGAGAAACGGTCTGGACTGATGAATATGGCCGGGTAAAAGTGCGTTTCCTGTGGGATCGCTACGGTAAAAATACCGATGCCGATTCCTGCTGGATACGTGTCGGTCAATCATGGGCCGGGGATAACTACGGCGGGATTTATATTCCGCGTGTCGGTCAGGAAGTGATTGTCGACTTCCTGTATGGTGACCCGGATCGTCCGATGATTATCGGCAGTCTGTATAACAACATGACGCCGCCGCCGTGGGAACTGCCGGCAAACCGGACGCAGAGTGGTTTAATCAGCCGGACTATCGGCGGGGGGAAAACCAACTATAACGGTATCCGTTTTGACGATAAACCGGGGCTCGAAGAGTATTGGGAGCAGGCGGAACGAAATATGTCCCGTGTGACCAAACTTAACGAAACTCAGCTTATCGGGGTTAACCATACCCAGACTATCGGTGTGAACTCGGATTCTACTGTCGGGGTCAACCGCAGCGAAACGGTCGGTGTGAACAAGAGCAGTATGGTTGGTGCCAACAGCAGCCAGATCGTGGGGGCTAACTTCTCCCAGGATGTTGTCGGTTCAGCCTCCCGTATTGTCGGCATGACCGATAGCATTGTTATCGGCGGCGCCTTCAGCGGGATATACGGTTCCAGCCACGCCATGAATATCGCGGCGGCCAGTTCGTATAACGTTGGCGGGGCTTATGCTATTAACGTGGGCGGGGCTTACTCCACTAACGTCGGTGGTTACCACTCGGTAGCGGTCGGTGGTGCCATGCAGATGGGGGTCGGTGGTGCGTTTGCTCTGACATCCGGCGGAGAACTGGCTATCGGCTGTGTGGGATGTATGGTGATTACAGCTGACCAGATTAAGATCAAAGCCAAAAACGGCCTGATTCTTGACGGGGCAAATACGTACCTTAACCCGGGTGATAATGCGCATGCCCGTGGTTTCGGTACCCAGCCGGGCAGTCCGGTCGCGGTTGCAGCGCCGGCAATGCCGGGACTGCCGGGATTCTTCTTCTTTGCCATTATTCCGGTGAAACCACTTACACCAAGGCCGACGGATATAGTCACGACACCGGAAGAAACCTCACCGGAAGTGACGACACCGGAACCGACGACACCGACAGTGACGACACCGGAACCGACGACACCGACAGTGACGACACCGGAAC
>NZ_JAVBIN010000021.1:0-35996 GCF_032989665.1 Morganella sp. BCCO 40_0007
TGTGGCGGCGTTGGCTTCGTTCGGCTACCCCGGTCACATACTGATGTATGCTCCCGGGGATATCCTCACTTTGCCGCCTTGCCACAGAGTGAATAATTTAGCGTAACGCGTCTCTTTGTTCTGTGGCGGCGTTGGCTTCGTTCGGCTACCCCGGTCACATACTGATGTATGCTCCCGGGGATATCCTCACTTTGCCGCATGCCACAGAGCGAATGATTTAGCGAATCTGCGTCATCCTCCACTCTGTGGCTGTGTTGGCTGCACTCAGAATTCCGGGTCACATACTGGTGTATGCTCCCCGGAATTCTTCCTTTGCCGCCTTGCCACAAACCGGATGATTTAGCAGATTAACTTTTCCGTTTTTCTGTTTTTGACAGAGTTGAAGTACACAGGGGATTAACCGGCAAAAAAAGGAAAGCGTAAAGCGCCAGGGATGGCGCGATCCGAGCGGACAGGGATGTGTCAGCGTCTTTCCGCTTTGCCGGTTATCCCACTGCCCGAATTCGAAAGAGGATGGTCTTATTCTTTCCGGGGATGACGCAGATTTCGCGGATAAGGATGTGACAGCATCTTTTCGTTCTGCGTGGTATCAGCCGGAGCACCGTGGCAGAATTGGTTTCTTAAGTCAGTCATTCCCGGAGTCAGGATGTGGAAAAAAATAATGGTGATTTGTTGCATGATGGCTGTATCCCCCCTGATGGCGCGGCCTTCACAAGAGATCACGCCGCTCACTGAAGCGGCAGAACAACAATTTACGGTAACGCATCATGAGATGAAGCAGGACGGTCGTCACTACCGCCTCTTTATCGCGCAACCTAAGCAGCCGCAGACGGCGTACACCGTACTCTATATGCTCGATGGTAACGGCCAGTTTCCGATGATGATTAACCGGCTCAGTGCCGGAAAAAAACGGCCGTTGCCGCTGGTGGTGGGGATCGGTTATCTCTCTGACCAGGCTTACCCGAAAACCCGCACTTTTGATTACACACCACCCGCAGCAGGTGAACAGTTTGCAGCAGGCGGCGGCGAACAGCCTTTCCGGCAATTTATCCGTGAGCAGGTTATTCCGTGGGTGAGCAGTCACTATTCCGTCAACGACCGCCGCTACTTCTTCGGCCATAGCCTCGGCGGGCTGTTTGTCCTGCGGACGGCTACAGATGAGCCCGGTTTATTTACCGATTACATCAGTGCCAGCCCGTCTCTGTGGTGGGGCCATGGCACCTATATGACAGCAGAGCGCTTTGACCGCCTCCCGCCGGATATCCGTCTGACTATCACTCAGGGCGGGCTGGAAGAAAAGCCGGACCTGAGCAAAATGAGTGAAGAGCAGAAACACAATCTCTCTGTCCGTTACAGTGACATTACCGCACGGGAAGTTTGTGAGCAGTTACAACTGCGGGACAAACAGTGCCGGATCCTGACCTTCCCCGGTAAATCACACGGCAGTGTTATCCCGGATGCACTGGATACCGTAATTTCACTGTTACCAGCGGATAAGGAAAAATAAGTTATTTTTTTGTTAATCCGCATGTAAAAATACCAAAAATAACAGGGGAAACCCCATATTCCTCTGTTATTTCCTTCCATAACAAAAACTACTCGCAGCCATTAGTTTTTTTGATTTCATTTTTCCCTCACAAGGGGCTATATTCCGCTCCGTTTCAGACATAAATTCACAATCCACTGCTTCTATCAATGACCCGTCATCAACCATTTTGGCGATGAAACAGCCTGAGAAAAAAAGCAGCGTCATGTTTTTTTGATTTTTTTGTTTTAGGTGGAGAAAAGCAGTGAGTCACAGCACCCGCACGCCGCGTCCTGACAGTGTGTTAATTCCTGTCGCAGGTCTGACGTTATTTGCGATTGCATCCGGTTATCTGATGAGCCTGATCCCGTTATCGCTGGGCCATTTTGCCATCGGTACAGATTATGCAGGCTGGTTAGCCAGTGCTTACTATATCGGTTTATTACTCGGCTCGATGCTGATTGAGCCGGTGATTGCCCGTATCGGCCATCGCCGTTCCTTTATTCTCTTTGTGCTGGCCCTGGCGGCAACGGTGGCGGTTTTACCGTTTTATACCGATCTCAGCGCATGGCTGGCATCCCGTATGCTGGCCGGGGTGGCGGTCGCCGGTATTTTTGTGGTGATTGAATCCTGGCTGCTGATTGGCGATAACCCGGCAATCCGCGCCAAACGCCTGAGCTTTTATATGACAGCACTGTACGGCGGAACCACTCTTGGCCAGCTGGCGATTGGTGTGTTCGGGACTGCGGGTATCGTGCCATTTGCGGTGGTTATGGTTCTGCTGTTTGCGGCCGTACTGCCGCCGCTGCTTTCCAAAGCGCAACCAGTCTGTCACGGCGGGCATCAAAGCTTATCACTGAAAAAAATCCTGCGTCTGAGCAAACCGGCCATGGTCGGCTGCATGACTTCCGGTATTGTTATGGGCACGATTTACGGGCTGATGCCGCTGGCATTGCAGGAAAAACACTACAATACAGAGCAGGTCGGCGGGCTGATGGCGGCGATTATCCTTGGCGGGATGATTATTCAGCCGGTGATCAGCAAGTTATCCTCGCGGATGAGTAAAGTTTTATTGCTGGCAATGGTGTCTCTTGCCGGGGTATTTGCGATGGGAATGATTTACCTCTCCGGTCACTATCTGGTGATGGTGGCAGCGCTGACACTGCTGGGCATGTCCTCTTTTGCCCTGTATCCGGTGGCGATCACACTGGCCTGTGACACACTCACGGCAAATGTGATTGTGGCGGCGACACAGGTGATGCTGTTCTGCTACAGCGTCGGCTCGGCAGCCGGGCCGCTGGTGGCCGGACAGTTTATGAAACAGCCTGACGGTATCATGAGCTTCTTCTTTATTGTGCTGCTGTCCACCGCGATTTATATGCTGCTGTCAGCGGTACGCCGCAAATCCCGGATTCTGGCAAGCTGATCTCAGTTATAAATAAAAAAAACACCGCGTCAGTACGCGGTGTTTTTGTTTCTGCGGTATGCGGATTACTGTGCGGTGTTAACCGGCAGAATTTCCATAATACCGGCGCGGACATAATACTGCTGACCGGATGCGGCAGCCGGGGCATCAGCCGCCATTTTCGCCAGTGCTTCTTTTGGCGTTGCGGTAGATAATGAAGACTGATACAGCGTGTTACCGTTGATATCACGGACGCTGGCACGCACAAAATACTGTTTGCCGTCTTTACTGATTGCAGGGGCATCCGCGCTCATTTTTTTCAGCGCTTCGCCCGGCGTGGCAGTTGTCAGTGAAGACTGGAAAACCGGCGCCCGGTTATTATGGTAACCGCGTTTGTTATGATAGCCGCGTCCGTCATGGTTGCCGCGCATCATGTGGCGTCCGCCGTTACCGTCGCAATAGCCGTTACCATCCATGTACTGACCATTCTGCTGCGGCTGATTTGCCGGGGCTGGTGCGGCGATCGCTGTAAACCCGGCACCTAATAAACTCAATCCGATAACACTGGCAATGATCTTTTTCATATTAATATTCCTTTCTGATGTTGATTTCTGATACGTCGTTTCGCTGTTGGTATCATCATTACCGATGCCGTCCGTACCGGCAATCCGTTTTACCCTTACTGACGGTGAAATCATAATCCCTGCACAATTCATCATAATATCTGCACATTCCTTCATTTTTTCTCCATATTCCGGATGGGGGATACAGGAAAATATGTGTCAGAAATAAGCCGGATATTTAAGTACTTTTATATTTCCTTACGTAAAAAATGAGCGAACAAGATTTATTTGCTTATGATGAATATTCAGACTTGTTATCACTACAAAGACAATAAATTTATTAACAAAGGGAACTGATATGAAAAAAATGACACTGATTGCCGGCGTTATCGCCGCGGCATTTTCATTTTCAGCACTGGCGGCGCAGACGCCTGCTCAGGAAAAAACAGCAGCAGCCACAGCACAGAAAGCCGGGAATACGGCAGATTATCTGATTGGCAAAACCTGGGTAACCACGGAAGCCCTGGATCAGGACGGGAAGGCCATTCCTGCTACTGATGAGACGGTTGCCGGTTTCTTCGGACTGGCCGATTATGAAAAAGACGGTTCAGTCAAAATGTATACCCCGGAAGGTAAGCAGAAATTGCAGGGCGACTGGTCATTCAGCGCAGATGGTAAAACCCGGACGCTGACCGGCAAGAATGACAAAGGGGAAGTATTGTTTACCCGCGTGGTGGAAAATATCAAAGTAACGCCGGATGAATATATTTACCGCGTCTATCCGAAACCGGATGATAAAAGCCATTACGCGGATATTGTCCATAAACCGAAATCCGCAGAGTAAATTCATCCCCAGATAAAGCGCCGTAAAGGCGCTTTTTCTTTTCCGGTACTTATCAGAGGGGCGGATCAGAGTGTGAAGGCGGTTTCCAGTGCCAGCTCAATCATATTGTGCATTGCATTCTGACGCTGATCGATGGTCAGTTTTCCGCCGTTTTTAATATGATCAGACGTTGTGAGAATCGCCAGTGCTTTTGCCCCGAGTTCTGCCGCGACGGTATACAGCCCGGCGACTTCCATATCCACCCCGAGAATACCGTACTGCTCCATTACCGCAAACAGTTCCGGGCGGGTGGTATAAAACAGATCCGCAGTAAATACATTGCCGGTTTTAACCGGTAATTGCAGACGTTCTGCCGTTTTCACCGCAGATGACAGCAGATGCCAGTCCGCCAGCGCCGCCAGGTCGTTACCGTAAAAGCGGTCGCGATTCACTTTGGAATCGGTACTTGCACCCATGGCAATCACCACATCCATCAGTGACACATCATCCCGCACCGCGCCACAGGTCCCGATACGGATCAGGTTTTTTACGCCGAAATCCTGAATCAACTCATACGCATACATCGAAATGGAGGGGATACCCATACCGTGGGCCATCACCGAAACCGGTTTGCCTTTGTATTCCCCGGTATAACCCAGCATATTACGGACGCTGTTTACTTCCCGCGCCTGCGACAAATAATGTTCAGCAATAAACTTGGCGCGCAGGGGATCTCCGGGCATAATAATGGTTTCTGCGAAATCGTTTGCGCTTGCCTGAATTGCAACTGCCATAAAAGCACTCTCCTCTCAATCAAACCGTGTGAAGGGTCGGTATTTGTTGGTCAGCATGTTAACACGGTTTGGTTTTTATGCCGCCGCTGCCGGCGGATTTTTCACTCAGGGTTTTTACCGGATTACACATTATGAATACAGCAATCGGCATTCTCGGGATCGTGGTACTGCTGGGAATAGGTTATTTACTGTCTGAAAACCGCCGCGCCATTAATCTGCGTACGGTGGTACTGGCTTTTACTATTGAACTGGCACTGGGCGGGTTAATTCTCTACTCCCCGGCCGGGCAGCAGGTATTATTTGTGATGGCGGAGGCGGTCACCACGGTGATCAACTTCAATAACGCCGGCACATCCTTTATTTTCGGCGGCCTTGTCTCTGACAAAATGTTTGAGATCTTCGGCAGCGGCGGATTTGTGATCGCACTGCGTGTATTGCCGATCATTGTCTTTTTCTCCGCATTGTCAGCGGTACTTTATTACCTGGGAATTATGCAGATCCTCGTGCGCTGGGTCGGCGGGGCGTTACAGCGCCTGCTGAAAACCAGCCGGGCAGAATCGATGAACTCGGCAGCCAATATTTTCCTCGGCGTTACCGAAGCACCTCTGCTGGTTAAACCGTATCTCGGCAGTATGACCCGCTCAGAACTGTTTGCAGTGCTGTGCGGCGGGCTGGCATCTATCGCCGGTACCATGCTGGTGAGTTATGCTTCGCTGGGGGTGAAAATGGAATATCTGCTGGCGGCGTCCTTTATGGCCGCTCCGGGCGGGTTACTGTTTGCCAAACTGATGATCCCGGAAACACAGCAGACGGCGGATGAATCCAATGCCAAACCGATACAGGAAAACCGTCCGGCGAATATTATCGATGCGGCGGCGGAAGGGGCGATTAACGGCCTGAATATGGCACTGGCGGTCGGGGCGATGCTGCTGGCGTTTGTCAGCCTGGTGGCGCTGTTAAACGGACTGCTCGGCGGTGTCGGCGGCTGGTTCGGCCTGCCGGATCTGAGCATGGAACTGATCCTCGGCTATCTGCTGTCACCACTGGCGTGGCTGATGGGGATACCGTGGAATGAAGCGCTGACATCTGGTGCGATTATCGGACAGAAAATTGTTATCAACGAATTTTTTGCCTATGCCAACCTGGCCGAATATCTGAAAGGGAATGAAGTGGTGGCGGCCACCGGTCTGCCGATGACAGAGCGGACACAAATTATCCTCTCGTTTGCTCTGTGCGGGTTTGCCAACTTCGGTACCGTGGCAATAGCTATCGGCGGTATCGGCAGTCTGATCCCGAACCGGCGCAAAGAAATTGCCACCCTCGGGATGAAAGCGCTGGTCGCAGGGGTGTTATCCAACCTGATGGCGGCTACAATTGCGGGGCTGTTTATCGGCGGCTGAGTAATAAAACCGGGGAGGATCTTCCCGGTTCACTGATAGCGGGAAAAACGAAAAGTCGCGGTGAATACGGTCCCTGTACGCTCAGGCTCGCCATCCATGGCTCGCATGCTTTTCGTTCTTTTACCCGCTATCGCGAACCTCGCATATCAGACGATTAACGGGAGCAGGATTACTTATAATCCCCCTGCAGATAACGGTAAAAAGAGGGATTTACCCAGACTTTTTCGCTTATCACCTGCATCCCGCTTTTTGCTCTGCGGATATTTTCCGCCTGTTTTTCCGCATTCTCCGGCAGTGCCATCAAATCAGCCTGATAATGGCCGCCGGTCACCCGGGTTTCCGCCACGACATCATAACCGTCCGCCGGGACATAGATGCGGTAAAACGGCTGCCACCAGGCTGAACGGATAAGCCCTTTCTGGTCAGCGGTATTTTTCTTGGCGTACTGGTCAATCAGGCTCTTAAAGCGGTCGCGCTCTTCAATTGCCGGAAATTCCAGATCGAGATTATATTCACTGGCGATCGCCACTTTTTTGCCGCTTTTCAGTGTGGTTACCGGATAATCCGCTTCACCCCATTCATCCAGATAGAGAAATGCGGACGATTTCGGCGTCAGCTGCACTTTCGGATCAAACCCTTCACGGCGCAGCAGATAAATCAGCTGGGCGGCGTGATCGATATCATTATGGCCGTAGCGGATCATCCGTGTTTTATCAAAGCCGGATTCTTCGCGGGTATCTACCAGGTTATAGCCGCTGGTATAGCCTTTATCAATAAAGTTATTCAGGGTTTTCAGCGTCTTCGCGTCATTCGGGAACACCGCGGTTTTCCAGGCGGTATGCAGACGCGGCACAATATTTTTATCCGACACATTACCGAGATAGCGGGTGTGACTCTGCTGCTGAGCATCCGCAAAAGCCTGAAGTTTATCACTCTCTGCTGCCGGGTTTTTCAGATCATCAGCTGTCAGTGCACCGATGGTGATCATCAGTGCATCAAACCGGCTTGCCTCCGGCTGTTGTGTCAGCGCGGCAATCTGTTCCGGGCTGTAGGTTTCAGCCAGTTCAGTCAGAGAGAGCTTTTCGGCGGTCTGCTGAGAGGTCAGCGCCAGCGCGGGCTGTAAACCACTGAAAAAAAATGCGGACAGCAATGTGCCGATAAATAACGATTTTTGCATGATTTATCCTGTAAATGCAGCGAACAAACGATTGCATAACTTTATCACAGAGTTGCATTCGGAGTGATAAAGTGTCGTGATTTTTTTACACCGGACAACGGGGAAAATTGTGCGCGGAACCTTGCAGGACGCAGCGGGATGAGTAAGATACGCGGTACGTGGTAGTTATCAGGGTGATAGTTATCACGGTTTTGGAGAGATTATGAAAGCGCTTTACCGTAAGTTAATCAAAAAAATTGATCAGTTTTCCGCTCTTATTCCGATGCGTTTTTTCTGATCCGGCGTTCCCGTCTCTCCCTGCGTGTCATATGAACAGCCCTCTGTAACTGAATAAGTAACCGCAACGCCTGACGGCGGGTAAACAGCGGGTGTTGCCAGTGTAACAGGGTGAAATACATGATTTGCCTCCCGGCAGATCAGAGAGAACCGCTGCACAAGCGGCCGGAGCATTATCTGCATCCGGCCGTCTGTCACCTTTTATTTAAATGCCGGCAGCCAGCCGAACACGTCCAGAATAACCGTCAGATACACAATCGCACCGCAGACAATCACCAGATTCAGTACCGCGTTATTACACGGCGAACGGTAAATAGTTGCGCTGTCGCTGTAGCGTTTACGTGAGGCTTTTACCAGGAACGGCGGTAAAATCACACTCCAGATAGTAAAGGCCAGACCGGCATAACCGATGGCATAAACGAATCCGTTCGGGAAGAAGAAGCACACCACCGCAGGCGGCAGATAAGTGACCACGGCTGTTTTGAAACGGCCGGCGCTGTCATTTTTAAAGTTCAGCAGGTCGGCAATATAGTCAAACAGACCGAGTGTAGCTGCCAGCAGGGAGCTCGCCACGGCGAAGTTACCGAAGAATGTCAGGATGACATCCATGGTTTTGCCTGACATCACACCGCCGATAGCCTCAACGAACACATCAATATTCCCGCCTTTGGCAATAATCGGTGAGAAATTGGCGCGGCTGATATTACCCATTGTGACGCCCAGCCAAAAGATATACAGCAGTACCGCAAATATTGTCCCGATAATGATTGAACGGGTAATAAAGCGGAATTTTGTTTTGCCGTACAGCTTCACCAGACTCGGCACGTTACCGTGGAAACCGAACGAAATAATACAGAACGGCAGTGTCATCAGGACATAGGGAAGATATTTCGTTCCGGGGATGGCGACCGATGCGGAATCCAGCAGATTGGCAATTTCCACATGCGCAACCAGACCGGAAAATGTGGCAAAGAACGCGATAAACTTACCGAAAATTAAAATAGTGGTAATACGCCCGACCCATAAGGAGCTGTACCAGACAATCGCGGCCACCAGACAGGCGACAATCACGACTGCTGCTTTTATCGGCAGTGCAACACCGGTATATTTTAATATCGTCTGAGCCAGTACAGCGGACGACCCGGAGATATAGGCATATGTCAGAATATAGAGGACAAACCCGAAGGCAATACCCACGACGATATTCCATTTTTTGCCCAGTAACTCAGTGGTAAAGGTATTAAAACTGGCACCCGGTTCAAAATGCAGGTTAACTTCAACTAACATCAGACCGGTCAGTAACATCATAATTGAAACTAAAATCAAAATAACGGTGGCACCGGAAAACCAGACACCGGCCATCGCAATCGGCAAAGAAAACATACCGCCGCCAACGACTGTTGCTATAACAAGCATGGTTCCGCTGGTCAGTCCGGGTGATTTATTTGTATCGGCACTATGAATACTCATAATAAAAGTTTCCTATTAATGATAAATATCACCAACAGCATTCATATTTATCGATTTTATTTGTTCTTTATTGTTATAGGGATACAGAGACAAAAAGGCCCCATTAAAATAATGAGGCCGCTGTCATCAGATAATTACACGTAATCAAAGCGTGCTGTGAAGAAACGTAACTGCTTCGGCTCGTAAATGAACTTCAGCCCTTTAATATCTTCTTTGTGCTTGAACAGTTTGATAATACCGTCAGCAACCAGATCCATGTGTGCATAGGTGTATACACGGCGCGGAATAGTCAGACGAACGGTTTCCAGCTTCGGACGGTGATGGTCGCCGGTTTCTTTGTTACGGCCTGCGGAGATAATACCGCGCTCCATAGAACGGACACCGGTTTCCATGTAGATGCTGGCTGCCAGGCTCTGTGCCGGGAACTCATCCTGGGTCAGATGCGGGCAGAAACGGCGTGCATCGAGGAATACTGCGTGGCCGCCGACCGGCTCAACAATCGGTACACCGGCTGCTTTCAGTTTTTCGCCCAGATAACGAACCTGCTTGACGCGGTGCTCGATATATTCGAACTGCATCGCTTCGCGTAAACCGATAGCCATTGCTTCCATATCACGACCGGCCAGGCCGCCGTAGGAAGGCATCCCTTCATAAACCACAACCAGTTCACGTGCGGCAGAGAACATCTCGTCGTCGTTCATACACAGGAAACCACCGATGTTCACCAGACAGTCTTTCTTACCACTCATGGTACAACCGTCAGCGTAGCTGAACATTTCGTGAACGATGTCTTTGATGGAGACATCCGCAAAGCCTTCTTCCTGCTCTTTGATAAAGTAGGCGTTTTCCACGCAGCGGGTCGCATCGTAGAATACTTTGATGCCGTGCTTGTCACATAACTGACGGACTTCACGCATGTTTGCCATTGAAACCGGCTGACCACCCGCGAGGTTTACGGTCACTGCCAGGCAGATGTAAGCGATATTTTCCGCGCCTTTTTCTGCAATCAGTTTTTCCAGTTTCTTAACGTCGATGTTGCCTTTGAATTTCACATCCAGGCCCGCATCGTGAGCTTCATCGCGGACGATATCGATGAATGTCGCACCATTTTTTTCCTGGTGATAACGGGTGGTGGTGAAGTACATGTTACCTGCAACATACTGACCCGGTTTGATCGCTAATGAAGACAGTAAGTTTTCTGCACCGCGGCCCTGGTGAGTAGGAACAATGTGTTTAAAGCCGAATAATTCCTGAACGGTTCTTTCCAGGTGGAAGAAGTTTTCGCTGCCCGCATACGCTTCGTCACCCATCATCATGCCGGCCCATTGTTTATCGGACATGGCGTTGGTGCCGCTATCGGTCAGTAAGTCTACATAAACATCTTTGGAATTTAACAAGAAAGTATTGTACCCGGCCTCTTTCATTCTTTTGATACGCTCTTCGCGAGGGATCATGGATACGGTTTCAACACTTTTAATACGATACGGTTCTGCTGGATACATCATGGTAAAATCTCCAATTATTTATAATAATAACTCGATAATTTACACAGGCATTTATCTGTTTATAAATCTCATGCCTTGTGAATGATATAGCAATTGTAAATCCGGTTGTGTTCTTGTCTTAATTCAAATTCAGTTTTTAATTTTCTGTTGTTTCTTTTTCTGCCATCCGTTTCGTTTGGCGTGAAATCATCATGCGTGAAAAAAAATGAAAAGGGAATGGGGATGGTATAAATAAACGAAAGGTGTATTAACCGCAGGTGTAAACCGGGTGATCTATATCACTTAAACTAAAATATTTCTTTTTATTCATGTGTTTATGTTTGTTAATCCTATGTTGTGTATTTATGGGTAATATACGTTTTTCATGGTATTAAAGTCAGGATTTAATATAAATAATCTAATGGCTGCGGGTGGTTATACAGTAATGCAAAGCTGTTGTATCTGGTGTCTTTTTATAAATGTTAATAAAGGGTAAATAAGGATGATGGAGTGATAATTTAAATCTATCTTTACAGGATGAATAAAGAAATGAGTGAAGAGTCCTGTTCTGTCTTAATCAAAACTATGCATTACATACACGTGCATAGTATTTTATATGAAAATGTCTAATTAATACCCATTGTTATAATCACATTTGTTTATATTGATCGTGCGGAAAAACATTATGAATTATTGAATCATTAAACTGAAACCAGAGATAAAAATAAAAATGTGACACAGTCAGGATAAATTTGATGATAAAGATCACATTGATAATGTTACGTTACATGAATGAAAAACAAGCGGACGGCGGGAATAACAAAGATAATTAATTAAAGCAGTGAATTGTTATGCAATGCAGCATATAACCGTTTAGTGATCATATTCACGGTTTCACATTTACAGTCATGTTAATAAAGCAAAATGGTGTACTGGAATATTTACACTATCTGCGAAAGAAGAGTAACAGGATATTTGTAATGTACATATCTGTGAAATATATTTATCAGAATAAAATTATTTAAAAATAAATCAAAATAGATTTTATATCTGGTTTTTGTCACTACTTTAGGGTTTTAATTGAGTTTAATCCGGTTTAGTGCGTTATTTTACTTTGGTCGTAAATGGTGGCGTTTACAGATGACGACATCATTTTTCGCATGTCCGGCAGCCGCCATATGAAAATGCAAAATATGGAATTTGTGCATCAGATCACGCAAGGCAGGCATGAATAAAGACGCAAAAACAGACAAACCGGCCGCGATTTCCGCTTTTTTCCTTGAAAACCCGGCGGAGCAGGCGTGTAATAATGACGTGCCGGATTAGCTCAGTTGGCAGAGCAGTTCATTCGTAATGAAAAGGTCACCAGTTCGAATCCGGTATCCGGCACCAGTAAATCAATACGTTACGCGATAAATAAATCAGACTGCATTTTTGCGTGCCATATTCGTGCCATGAGCGTTAAAAATGTCATCGATATTTTTCGCGTGCTCCTGCAAGTGAGCGGGTGATAAGTGAGCATATCTGCGCACCATTTCTATGCTTTCCCATCCGCCCATTTCCTGAATCGCTGACAATGGTACACCGGCCTGAATTAACCAATTCGCCCGGGTATGCCGCTTTTTCGATGGGTAAGCGGGTGAGGGAATAATCGGCATTGCGTCCGCCGGGTTGTTGCATGGGCCGAATTCTATAAGCTCATCATCACCAATTAAATATATAATACAGGAGTCTGGCCTTATCTGTAGGCTTGCCGGGTTTTTCAGCCACAGCCTTATTAATCTCAAAGTCTGATTTGTCACGATATTTGTTCATTTTTTTAGGCTGGGTGAATGGATAGACTTCCACAAACTGCCCGCAGTAGTCGTATTCATATTCATATTCATGCATATAGCAGCCATTCTCCGGCCAGCTATTTCCACCGTCGAATGAGAATTCATCCACGATAAACCGTTCCGGGGCTTTCCGGTTACCGGAATACATGAAATGCAGATAAACTTCTTTAATTTGGCACGAACCACCTCCGGGCACATTTAATTCAACATTCCGCACAGCCATTACCTGCACTGCATGGCTCTCACATTCTTCGGGCGTATAAATATCATCGGTAACAGGCACAGCAGAGCCGTGCATTACCAGTAAGTGCAAGTAATCAAAAATTGATATGAAATATGTCATCAAGTGATTATGTATATAGTGAATTTTGATTTACATCACAAGTGGTAGGTATACCTATATTTTTGGGTGGAAAAAAAGTAACAACTAGTCATAATTATGTGATTATAATCACAGTTATGAATATGAAATGATTATCTCACTTGAAAATTGTAAAAAAACAAAAGCTGTAGTCCCATTTTTTAAATTGGGTGCTTGCATTAAATCTATTTTTCACATTCTGATGGTGGTCATGATTGTCATCGTTATTTCGCCTATCGCTGTTGCCGTAATGGTCTGAACCATGTGTAAAATACAGCATATGCATTATCCATCACCCCTCCTGCATCTGCTTAAATTTAATAACCCACACCCACGGGTTATCCATGCCATAATCCACCCGTCGCCAGTTGGCGGTGTTGGTTGCCATAATGAGCAATCCGGATTGCCGTTTTCGAAATAGGCAATCCATGCAGGGTCATCACTGCCGGGGTCGTTTTCCGGATTGGTACGCCCGGTATCCGGCACCATTACCTGTCAAAAAGTCAGCGATTATCTCCCGATACCGGTTTTCACCCCGGGACGTATTTGAGACGTATCCCTGTCGTTCTTTCATACTCCGTCTTCCGGAGCAGATTATCAGTCATCATATTCCGGCTGTATATTTAATCAGCAGTACAGAGACTAAGCATTATTTTAATCTGAGGAATATAAAATGACTGATAAAGCAAATAACGGAAAGAAAGAGGCCGGAAACGAAAATCGGAAAAAGATACCTTCGCTGACAATCAAACCACCACCACTTACTCCCCCGCCAACGGGGACAGTAACCGTGCCACCGATTACCACGCCGCGGCTGCAATAAAAGTATAACCGGGCTATACCGAAGCCCCGCTGAAATTGCGGGGCTTTTTGGTGTCAGGCGCGGATAACGGCCTGCGGGACAGACAATGCAACCCGCTGATGCCCTTTATGATTAAGATGAAGATGATCTCCTGAATCATATTGCGCGCTGAGCTGCTGAGGGCAGTCCGGGTTGCGCACCAGCAGATCACTGTCAATCACTGCATCAAACTCACCGCTTGTCCGTATCCAGTGGTTTATCTCCTGCCGCACAGCCTCTTTTTCTGCTGAATAAAAATCGTCCATGCCATATTCTCCGGTTCCGCGCAGGGGCACCAGTGTGACACCCGTCATGCGGATATCCTTTTCCCGCGCCATGGTCAGTAATTGCCGGTATCCCGTAATGACATCCGCTGCTGAAGGTACAGGACCTGCCGGATCTAACGCGGTTCCTGCCAGCCCGATATCATTGAGTCCGGCCTGTACGATACAGGCAGTGACACCGGGCTGCTGAAGGACATCCCGTTCAAATCGTGACAATGTACTGATGCCGATAGTGTTTTTCAGCAGGCGTGAACCCGATTGCCCGGCATTCACTACGGCAATATTTTCATCAATAAAACGTTCAGCCAGCAAATCAGTCCAGCGGCCGTATGTGTCCATTTCGACGCCGTTACCGTCAACCATCGAATCGCCGATAACCACGAGCGTCGCGGCCTCCTGCTCCGGCTGAATCAGCACGCTTTCAAGTAAAAGGCGGGAGCTGAAAAACTGACCGTCAGCATCTTCTTGCCGGGCAGCCCGGTTGCCCGGTTCCAGTAAGGAAAAATGACGTGCATCCCAGTGAAAGGTATTGAGCGGCACCGGCTCCGGCAGGAAAGTCCGCAGAGTGATGACTGATAATGACGGAATGTGCAGCGGGACCTCATCACTGTACAGAATACCGCCCGCAGGAATGACTGCGCCGGGCTGTCCGCCAAAGGTGACGGGTACTGCGCTGTACAGGCCGGAGACGGACAGAAAACTCTCTCCGGTCACCAGGGGTTGTGTGCCGTAACGGTTGGAAAAAACCAGCCGCAGTTTTTGCCCGCCAAGGCTGATACGGAATGTCTGCCGGAGGGTCTGATTGCCGGTGATGGCCGGAATATCCGGCGGAAACGGAAATGTCTCACCGGATGCCGGCTGGGAGGTTGAAAGCCATGTGCATACCGGATGAAAGGAAGAGGACATCAGGGATTCTCCTGTCAGTGAAAACAGATTCAGTGTGTATCCGGCGGGGTGGTCATCGCATCAAACGTGTGCATGGCAACCTCCGTCATCGCCAGCAGGCGGTCGCGGCTGACGCCATCCCGTGCCTGAACAGAAATCCCGTGCAGCAGTGTGGCGACGTAATCCCCCAAAGCTTGTATATCGGTATTTTCCGGTATATCACCGGACTCAGCACCACGGCGGATACGCTGTATGATGCCGTCTGTCCGCGTACGGCGGTGATCGGCCAGCCAGTGCATGATAGCCTCGTTTTCAGTGGTATAATTAGTCAGTGACAGCACCACCATGCATCCGCGCGGCCGGTCATCACGGGTATAGGTATCAACGGCAGCAGTCAGCAGGTGTTTTATGGCGATGCGGGTATCCGGCTCTGCCATGGCCGCACCGGCAAAAGCACCTTCTTCAGCCAGATAAAGGGCTATTGCCTCACGAAACAAATTTTCCTTCGAGCCGAAAGCGGCATAGATCCGGGCTGATGCAATACCCAGTGCAGCAACCAGATCAGACACCGACGTGCCTTCATAACCACGTTGCCAGAACACCTGCTCAGCCTTACGTAATGCCTCTTCGCGATCAAATTCTCTTGGTCTGCCTGCCATCATTAATTCTCCGTATACGTTATCTGAAACAAATGCTACCAGTTCTTTATCGGTTAACAAAGAATTATTTTTTAATGATTGACAAAGATTTAAATTCCCCCGTAATCTATTAATTGTCGATTGACAAACAATTGGTTCCGCAACAGGAAATACCCGTTTTTACGGGCGGCCCGGGACTCTTATCATTTACAGCTTATACGGAACAGGTATGAATACATTATTCAGGAAGGTATTACTGGCAGCAGTCATGACGTTCGCAGTGCACGGTACGGTGTCTGCGGCAAATACACAAAAACAGCCGGTAACACCAGCAATACAGGCGAATGAAGCAGATTTTCAGCATCACTACACGGATGTGGCCGGGCAGCGTATCCATTATGTGACAGCGGGAAAAGGGGAGCCGGTATTGCTGATCCCCGGCTGGCCGCAGACCTGGTATACATGGCGCTATGTGATGACGGAGCTGGCTGCGCAGGGATATACAGCGATAGCCGTGGACCCGCCGGGAACCGGTTACTCCACCCGTCCGGAGAGCGGTTATGATACCGGCGCGGTGGCAACAGTGTTACACACCATGATGCATCAGCTGGGCTATAAAACGTATTCGGTTGTTGGCCACGATATCGGCATGTGGGTCGGTTATGCACTGGCGGCGGATTATCCTGCGGATATTAAAAGAATAGCGTTAACGGAAGCGGTTATTCCGGGGCTGGCGCCGGCACCGGCTATTTTTGTTGATCCGGAAGAGAATATTTTCCTCTGGCACTTTATGTTTAATCAGGTGCCGGATTTACCGGAAATGCTGACTGCCGGAAAAGAGCAGGACTACCTGAATTTTATTTTTGACCACTGGGCTTACCGCCGTGATCGCGTTGCGGCACAAACCTATATCGCCGCCTATTCTTCGCCGGGCGGGTTGCGTGCCGGATTTGCCTATTACAGGGCAATCCCGCAAACCATCCTGCAGAATAAGCAGCGGGCAGAGAAAAAACTGACGATGCCGGTTCTGGCCATCGGAGCGGATCACGCCACCCGTGATGCCCCGCAGCAGACAATGCAGGGAAGAGCCGCTGATTTGCAGGGGGCGATGCTCAGTGAATGTGGTCATTTTGTGACAGAAGAATGCCCGGAACAGCTGATGGATGTATTACTGCCATTTTTGCGTAAATAAAAATCCTGACGACAGATAGAAGCCTCCGTTCCGGAGGCTTTATTTTTTACTGGCACTTTTGTTCAGGATTGATATTGTCTGTTGCCGGAAAACTGCCGGCCTGAGTAATAAGTCAAATACGGCACGACAACGTTATCATGAAATCAACGGGTATATTTAATAATGAAAAAAATAACGATGCTATCTGCTTTGATTGCGGCATCTCTGCTGCTGGGGGCCTGTGATAAATCAGAGGCAGGTAATACAGTTAAACATGAACAGTCCGGTGCGCGTTATTCCGCACCTTTCGGTCTGACCTGGGGGATGACCGAAGAGGCGCTGGCACCACGGCTCGGCAGTCAGCCTGAGACGGATAACAGTGAGTATGCCTGCCCGCTGACCAAAGTGACTTCCAAAACATTTTCCGGCGGATTAAATGAAGCAGGAGAGTACGAGTTCCGTTTTTTACCGCAGTACGGACAGCCGGATTTCAGCGGGCTGGTCGGGATCGGCTATTTTTATTCCACTGACGATGAAACCGCGTATCAGACTCTGCTGAAAAAATTACAGCACGACCTTGAAGCGGAATATGGCAAGCCTTCAGTACTGGAAAGTAAAAAAGCAGACGAAGAGCATTTGATTTATAAATCAAAAGAAAAAGAGATCAGTTTGTTTGTAATGATGCGGGATGCCCGTTTCTATATTTCGCTGGATTACAGTTACTTCCCTGAAGAACATCAGGTATCGCTGAAGAATAATATGCAGAAAATAAAAGAAACCTGTGTTAAGCAGCGGGAAGAGTAGTACGTCATTGCGTACAGAAAACTACCCGGTTACTTATTGTTTTATGCTGTAACACCGTCATATTAGTGATGGTTTTCTCAGAATATGATGTCCCGGTAACTTATACTGGCCATCAGGGAAAATCATCACAAAGCCGGGAGCAACGGATGCATAAACAGATTTTCAGGGAATTGTTTAAACCGGACAGCACATCAGTTCTTGCGCGATGGCCGTATTTTATTGCCAATTTGTGGCTGGGGCTGTTTACCGGGCTGGCAGTACTGACCATGCCGGTGTATCCGGATCTGCTGGGTTTTCCTTACTCTTCCTTTTATTTCTTCACTTATATTGCGGTTGCCGGTGGTATCTTTCTCTGGTGTTCAGTCAATATTCTTGCTAAACGGCTGCGTGATATCGGGTTTACGATGGCCTGTAATGCAGCGATATTGTATACCGTTATTGATTTGCTTCTGATATGGCAGACGGATTATCTCATTGTGGATCTTATCAGCATTGCGATCACGATTATGATTATGCTGATCCCCGCCGGATATCTGAATAAAAAAGAAATAGCTGTCTGAACCCTCTTTTCCCGGAGATAAAATGTCCGTTTATTTTGTCATTTCGGTTCTGATTATTTTTATTATTGTCCTGCTGATAGTATTAACTATTACCGATAAAATTGTAATCAGGCGGAAAAAAACCGTTTACTTATCGCTGATTGTGCTGTTTTTTGCTTTTTTTATTAAAAGCACGCTATCGGAAAAAGAGTTGCAGTTAAAAACACGTATTATGGATATGTCGCCGACACTGAAAGCCATCAATCAGGTTGATCCTGAGGCGTTCGATGCCTTTTTTGCCGATTATAAAAATGCCGGCAGTATCCCGGGAAAAAGAGAAGGGCACTATATGCGGGTACAGCAGTGGGCTACTGCAAATCTTAAACATCTGCTTTATCTTGCGGCAGATGATGCAGTCATTAATTACGGGAAAATACGGCTGGAATTTTTACAGAAAGCGCTGGCGCAGGATACATCCGGTGACTTCTGCTTTCGCGTGTTGCATCCGGAAGTGTCAGGCCCGCCGGATATGAAACTGGCCTCCGCTGAATACCGCAATTTTATTATCAGCAACAGAGCGGTACTGGATCTGGTGAATTCTGCCGGTGAAGGCGTTCCTGTTGAACACTATTCTGCGGATGATATTAATATATTATTTTCAGCGCAGATACAGGAACCGGCGGATAAATACGGTGACCGTTTCCTGATGGATGACCCGCTTGCACTGGCGGAAAATAAGCGGCAAACCTGTCAGATGGAAATTGAACTGATGGATGCGGTGCTGAAAGCACCGCCCCGTGAATCAGCGGAATTGATCCGTTATGTATTTGCGGATGAGTGGCCGGAATAAACAAAACCGGACTTAATACATCTTAAGCCCGCATCTGATATCATTATTCTGCACCAAGCGGCTTACGGAGGACGGGATGCAGCCCATTGAGACAACCAGACTGCCTTCTGATTATTAATATTTTTCGCTATTAATCAGAAGGAATAAACATGAATTTTACCAGAATTGATCTGAACACCTGGAACCGCAGAGAACATTTTGCTCTTTATCGTCAGCAGATAAAATGCGGATTCAGCCTGACCACAAAACTCGATATTACAGCTTTGCGTACCGCACTGGCGGAAACGGATTATAAATTTTATCCGGTGATGATTTATCTGATCTCCCGGGTTGTTAATCAGTTTCCGGAGTTCCGGATGGCAATGAAAGATAATGCACTGATTTACTGGGATCAGACCGATCCTGTATTTACTGTTTTTCATAAAGAGACTGAAACATTTTCTGCGCTCTTCTGCCGTTATTGTCCGGATATCAGCGGGTTTATGGCGGGCTATAATGCGGTAATGGCAGAATATCAGCATGATGCTGCATTGTTCCCGCAGGGTGAGTTACCAGAGAATCACCTGAATATATCATCATTACCCTGGGTGAGTTTTGACGGATTTAACCTGAATATCACCGGAAATGATGATTATTTTGCTCCGGTATTTACTATGGCGAAGTTTCAGCAGGAAGATAACCGCGTATTATTACCTGTTTCTGTGCAGGTGCATCATGCCGTTTGTGATGGCTTTCATGCAGCCCGGTTTATTAATACACTTCAGATGATGTGTGATAACATACTGAAATAAGTTAATTAATACTTTATTTAAGCCACTGTATCCGGAAGGAATGGTGGCTTTTTTTTATCTTTTCGTCGTGATGTGTAATCTCGTTTCAGAATGGTTCAGGATCACTGTACGATAATGCTCCCGTAGTTTGGTAATATCCTTAATAAGAAAAAACAAGCAAAGACGAACAGCAATAGTAATAAAGAAAGCAGTAACAATAACAGTAATAAGTTAGTAACAACACCAGATGCAGTTATAACAATAATAGTATTTATAATAATAGCACTTACAATAATAGTATTTACAACACCAGAAAGACTGCTGCGACAGTCGTTTTAAACAATACCAGAATGCTGTAAAAGCACCTGTAGTATTAATATTAGTATTAAAATTAGTAGTAACACCAGTGAAAACATCATGATGGCATAGAGATATGCCTGAATATGTTTAATTAAACAATAAATAAACCGCCATGCATAACAGAAGATAATATTCTGATTGGCATTCTTTCTGTTCAGTATAAACATATCGTCTGGTTTCATCAGAACGGTATATAATAAGTTAAACTGAACAGGTATATATTTTAGTTTTATTTTTTGATGTTATAAATAAAGTAAGACGATCTGCTAAGTCAAAGCGGGGTATATTTTTATACCCCGCTTTTTTTATCTGCCCGCAGGGTGCGGGTAGTGGATCAGATTGTGCAGCGTGACCACGGAATGTCCGGGGTTGGCGTATGCGTGCGGGATATCCGCGTGGAAGCGCAGAGATTCTCCGGCAGAAACAGTATGCCATTCATCTCCCAGCCGCAGCTGTAATGCGCCTTCCAGCACAATGACATGCTCGATGACGCCCGGTTCATGCGGGCCGGATTCACTGAGCGCTCCTGGCAGCAGGTCAATCTTCAGTAAGTCTGTTTTCAGTTCATCATCAAACGGGATCAGTGGTGTGACACGCATCCCGGAGCGGGTCTGCTCAAAGACCGGCAGTTTTGCAAAAGGGTGAAGCCCCGGTTGCTGCTGTGGTTGTGCGCCTTCCAGAAATACAGAAAAAGCCACATTGAATCCGGTGGCGATTTTCCAGAGTGTCGATACAGTCGGGCTGGACTGCCCGCGTTCAATCTGGCCGAGCATGGCTTTGCTGACGCCCGTCAGTTGTGCTGC
This sequence comes from Morganella sp. BCCO 40_0007, assembly GCF_032989665.1. Lineage (NCBI taxonomy): Bacteria > Pseudomonadati > Pseudomonadota > Gammaproteobacteria > Enterobacterales > Morganellaceae > Morganella > Morganella sp. BCCO 40_0007. Next base: position 21,059 of record NZ_JAVBIN010000021.1, read on the forward strand.
CTGGCTGAGACTCAGTCCGCGTTCGGCACGCAGTTGTTTAAAAGTTTCAGCAACAGCCGGTGTGATATCGTGCATAAATTGTCATTATTCCGGGTGATCGTCATTGTCCGCTATAGCATCCGGTGGTAGAGTTCCGGTCGTATGCTATAACATCCGATGGTGTGTTCCTATGACTAAGTTAACATTTTTTCGTGCCTTTTCTCCAGCAATGATGATGACAGGACTGGTTGCGGTACTGGTTGGTTATGCCAGTTCGGTGGCCATTATTTTACAGGCTCTGGAGGTGGCGGGGCTTGATGCCGCACAAACCGGCGGCTGGCTGATGATGCTGGGGATCGGGATGGGGGTGACGACTATCGGCTTGTCACTCTGGTATAAAATACCGGTGCTGACGGCCTGGTCCACACCGGGAATTGCGCTGCTGGTCACCAGTCTGTCCGGTGTGAGCATCAGTGAAGCCGTCGGTGTGTTTATTTTTGCGTCCGGGCTGATGTTTCTGTGTGGTGTAACCGGTATTTTTGCCCGGCTGATGAATCACATTCCCCGTGCGCTGGCATCAGCGATGCTGGCAGGCATTCTGCTGCGTTTCGGGCTGACGGCATTTGGTGCGCTCGATATCAGTTTCGTGTTGTGTGCCGCCATGATAGCCGCTTATGTGGTGATGCGGCGGATTTTCCCGCTGTATGCCATCATTGCGGCGCTGATCACCGGGATTGTCGTAACCGGACTGAGCGGTGACCTGCATTTTGTCCGGACGGGCAATGTGTTTGTTCTGCCGGAATTTGTGATGCCGTCATTTACACTGACTTCTCTGATCAGTGTCGGTATCCCGTTTTTTATTGTGTCGCTGGCCTCGCAGAATGCCCCGGGGATTGCGATTTTACAGGCTAACGGCTATCCGCCGCATACCTCTGTATTGCTGGCCTGCTCCTCTCTGGCGGCGATGGTGCTTGCACCGTGGGGCGGATTCAGTATCTGTATTGCCGCGATCACCGCTGCGATTTGTATGGCACCGGATGTGCATCCTGATCCGGCACGGCGTTATACCGCTGCTGTCTGGGCGGGGATATTTTATCTGCTGGCCGGGATTTTCGGCGGAGCGGTATTTATGCTGTTCAATGCCTTTCCGGCGGTTCTGATACAGATCCTGGCCGGGCTTGCACTGCTGACAACCCTGATGAACAGCCTGCATCAGTCACTGGCGGATGAAAAAGGGCGGGATGCAGCGATTATCTGTTTTCTGCTGACAGCGTCCGGCATTACGCTGCTCGGCATCAGCTCTGCCTTTTGGGGATTACTGGCGGGTATTGTGGTGCATCAGATTATGGCGGTGCGCAGACGCTGAGTATCAGCGCAGTCCTGAAATACCTTAACATTCCGATAAGGTATATGACGACTTATGTTATAGAGTGGAGCAATCTGCATCTGTATTCATCTTCCGGATGCTCAAAACCTGTGTTTTTACCTGAGAGGTTCCGATGAAAACTATTGCTATAGTGATTTTTGATGAATTTACAGATATCGATTACTTTCTGATGCGGGATATTTTCGGACGGGAAAAACAGGCGTGGACGGTAAAAGTACTTGGCACGAAACCCGTTCATGTCTCTGTACTCGGACAGGAAGTGAAAACAGACGGGCCGTTGTCTGAGGCTGCTGATGCGGATGCTGTGCTGTTCACCAGTGGTCAGAAAGGCATTCCGGCGGCACTGGCAGACCCGGCATTTACCGGGGCATTACAGCTGAATCCGGAAAAACAGTTGCTGGGCTCTGTATGTGCCGGTTCGTTTATCCTGCATAAACTGGGGCTACTGACGGGTCTGCGCTCGACAACTCACCCGGATGCCATGGCACGTTTCAGAGCTGAGGGGGCAGAGCCGGAAGATACACCTATCGTGATTGCCGGTAATATTGCTACCGCAGGCGGATGTCTGTCCGCTATCTATCTGACCGGCTGGGTGGCGCAGCGCCTGTGTGATGACAATAAACGCCGGGATATTCACCGCCAGCTGATCCCGGGCGGCCAGGAAGCGTTATTTGAGGAACTTATCTCACAGACACTGGCCGAATCTTACGCTGTTCCGGAGACACCATGAGTTTACAGAATTACCGCGCCACAGAGCGTCATTTCTGGCGCAATATCGCACAAACCGTTATCACTGTCAGTGATCGTGCAGAGTGTTATCTGACACCGTTACCGGTGCCTGTGTTTAACTATATCTATTTGCAGGCCGGTGCGGATAAAAATGAATTTGCACAGGCACAGCAGGCGTTTTCCGTTCATCACAAACCCCATTGCCTGGTGGCGGAGAAATCTGCCGCGGAAGCACTGCATCCGCAGATTCAGGCTGCCGGTTATGAGGCTGACGGTGAAACCAGTGCCATGCATCTGAATATTGATGAGTGGCAGCTATCTCCTGTCCTTCCGGCGGGATGTGAAATCCGGGAGGTCAATGATCAGCTTGCGCTATGGGCTGAGCCGCTGGAAGCCGCGTTTCCGGCTGATGAGGAAGACGGAGAAGAAACGCCGCAGTTCAGTATCATCAGTGATTATATCAGTTACCATCAGCGCGCAATGGTAAACGGTACTGAGCTGCACCACGCTGTTTTACTGTGTGACGGGAAACCGGTCAGTTGCATCACGCTGTCTTTGTCTGAATGCGGGGCGCGGATTGACGATCTCGGAACAATGCCCGCACATCAGGGCAACGGTTACGCCACACTGCTGCTGGACCATGCACTGACACTGTGCCGGAAACGCGGGCTTCGTGATTGTTATCTGGAAGCCTCTTCTGAGGGGCTGCGTTTGTATCAGAAGCTGGGTTTCCGCACGTTGTTTGATTATCTGTTTTATGTGAAGGGGTAAAAATGCGTCAGGCTGTCATCGGTGCATTACTGGGTTGTCTGCTGATTATGCCGGCAATGGCATCAGAAACGAAAAATAGCGGAAAAGCGGCGACCCGGACAGAAAGTCTTGTCCGGCAGGATGGCAGTGATATCCATTATTACCTGTTGCATCAGCAGGCGGAACCGACCCGGAAATTACTGGTGCTGATTCAGGGCTCAGACTGTAACAGTGCCAAAAATAACCGTTTTATGGTGGATACATTCGGTGGTGCGTTCCCGGATCATGACATTCTGCTGGTGGAGAAATACGGCATTACCGATGCGCTGCCTTTTAATGACCGGGATGGTGAGCGGGCAGATTGCCCGGCGGAAACCATGCTCAACGATACTTTGTCAGTCCGGGTCAGTGATTATGCAGCGGTGCTCGATAGCCTGAAAGGGGAGTATGACACCGTGCTGCTGCTGGGCGGCAGCGAAGGGGCAACGGTTGCGGAGCATACCGCGCTGGCGTCACCGGCGGTTGATGCGGTGGTGGCGATCAATGGCGGCGGGCGCTTTTTCCTTGATGATGTCACGGATAGCTTCCGCAATAGTCCTCAGCCACCTGAGGAGACTGAATTAGCCGGTTTTCTGGCATTTACCGATGCGGTAAAACGCAATGAGGTGGCAGACGATATGCTGGTCAGCCAGCACGGGCCACGCTGGTGGCGTGAATATCTGGCGGCAGATGCACAACAGGTGCTGAACGGTCAGACAAAACCGGTTCTGGTTATTCAGACGCTGAATGATACCAATATCAGTATCACATCATTTAAGCAGATGCAGAATGCGGTGGTGAACCCGGCCGTGACATTCAGAACCTTTGATAATCTGGATCACTACTTTAAGGATAGTGACGGAAACCGCCATACCGGACAAATCCTGTCAGTTATCCGTGACTGGTATGCCGGACAGTGATTATCTGCGGGATTGCGGGAAATAAAAAAACAAACGCCCGTTAAAACGGGCGTTCAGTCAGGTACTGCTGCGTATCAGCGGACAACCAGAACAGATGTATGGGCGTAACGCACAACCGCTGCGGCGTTGGAGCCAAGCAGATAGGTGGACATATCCGGGCGGCGTGAGCTGATCACAATCAGGTCACTTTCCAGGGTATCAGCCAGTTTCAGAATCTGATCTTTTGGTGAGCCGGAAACGACATGCAGCTCAAACTGCTCCGCAGGCAGGTTAAAATCACTGACCATCTTCGCCAGTTGTTCTTTGGCGCTGTCCAGAATCTCATCTTTTTCCGGCAGAGTTGCGGCATAGGCAATGCCGAACGATGCAAAGTGAGAGAATGACGGGATCACAGCGATAAAGTGAATTTTGGCATTTTCAAATTTGGCTAATGTCTGAATCGTCGGGATCACCTCGCGGGTCAGCCCGGTTTCGGAAATATCGATTGGAACTATAATCGTTTTATACATACACACCTCTCAATCTGAAAGCCGGCAAATAAGTTATTAGTAATAGTAACCTGCGTAATGAGCACTATACGTGAAAACGATCAAAATTCACAAATAAACCCCTTAACGGGGCTTAATTGTGTGATGTGGTGACTAGCTGAAAATAAAACGATCAGATTTATCATCCAGAATCTGTTTCAGCAGTGCACTCAGTGTACCGGCCGGGGTGTCGGGGTCCGGCTGCCATTTATTGTTATCCACATAAAAAAGCTGCCAGTTATCATCAGCTTCTGACCAGGTCAGTTTGGCGATTTGTTTTTCGATGGTTTGCGGAGTGCCGCACGGGCAGACGAGTTGTTTCTGATAAATCAGTATGTTGTTATTGTCCGTGCGGTACTGAACATCGAACTCATCGGGGATATGACCATTCGGATACAGGCGCTCAGTGAACAGGCGCATGTTCTGCTTTATTTGCTGTGTCTGAACTGAATTAAATTCCATAGCATTACCATTTTGTGACGAACGAAAATGAAAACATCCCGTTTATCCCGCCCGCCGTTCCGGCGGACCCGGCCGCATCAGGCAATATGTTATCTGCATAAATTGCGGACCGTCACGGGAGATCATGTTAGCGCATTTCACTGAGGTGAGAAATACTTTTCCGGCTGTTTCCGGATAACAGGCAGGGGATAATACAACAGAATTAATCAATCAAAGGAAAACAGGCGAAAAAAAACGGCTTCCGCAGAAACCGTTTTTCAGTGTACAGACTGTGGTGCAAACGCTGTTATTTTTTGATTTTAATGACAACCGTTTCACCGACAGTGACCGGGCCGGTCATTTTGGTCATCTCTTTGATTTCATCCATATTAGAGATAACCACCGGAGTCAGGGTGGATTTGGCTTTCTCTTCGAGCAGAGCCAGATCAAACTCAAGCACCAGATCACCTTTTTGTACGCGCTGGCCTTCTTCCGCAATACGTTTGAAGCCTTCACCTTTCAGTTCGACTGTATCGATCCCGAAGTGAACAAACAGTTCAATCCCGCTGTCCGATTCAATGGAGAAAGCGTGATTAGTTTCAAAAATTTTACCGATTGTACCGTCAACAGGGGCAACAATTTTGTTTCCCGCCGGTTTGATGGCAATACCATCACCGACAATTTTTTCAGCGAAAACAACGTCAGGCACATCTTCGATATTCACAATCTCACCGGACAGCGGCGCCACGATGTCAATCGTGCCGCTGTCTTTTTTATCATCCGAAACCAGCGACTTCAGTTTGTCAAACAGACCCATGAATACTCTCCTAAATGTTGATACGGGACCGGGCGTGAATTTGGCGTTCTCAGCACAGGGTTTTTTCTTTGGTGAAAGTTTCCACCAGTGCCATCAGTTCTGTTGCTGTCGGCTGAGCGAGTGCCTGTTCAGCCAGTGCTTTCGCATCTTCATAATGCGTATTGCGGATCAGTTTTTTGATACGCGGGATAGCAATAGAACTCATACTAAATTCATCTAAACCCATGCCCAGCAACAATAAAGTTGCACGTTCATCACCCGCCAGCTCACCACACATTCCGGTCCATTTCCCTTCCGCGTGGGAAGCGTCAATGACTTGTTTGATAAGGTTCAGCACCGCAGGAGACATCGGGTTGTAGAGATGGGAAATCAGCTCATTTCCGCGATCCACAGCCAGAGTATACTGCGTCAGGTCGTTGGTTCCAATACTGAAAAAATCGACTTCTTTTGCAATGTGACGTGCATTGACTGCTGCCGCCGGGGTTTCCACCATGATACCAACTTCGATAGTTTCATCAAAAGGTTTCTGTTCATCCCGCAGTTGCTGTTTCATTTCGTCCACTATCTTATTGAGTTCGCGGACTTCTTCGACGGAAATCACCATCGGGAACATGATACGCAGTTTTCCGAAAACGGAGGCGCGTAAAATCGCACGCAGCTGTGTATCGAGAATTTCACGGCGATCCAGACAGATACGGATAGCACGCCAGCCGAGGAACGGGTTTTCCTCTTTCGGCAGATTCATATACGGCAGGTCTTTATCACCGCCGATGTCCATGGTGCGGACAATAATGGCTTCATCCGGCATAGCCTGGGCGACTTCTTTGTAAGCACGGAACTGCTCTTCTTCTGTCGGCAGCGAGTCGCGATCCATAAACAGGAACTCGGTACGGTATAAACCGACACCTTCCGCGCCGTTACGCTCCGCACCCGGCATATCACGTACTGTACCGATATTGGCACAGACTTCGACCTGGTGGCCGTCGAGAGTGATGGCAGGCAGATCTTTGAGTTTTGCCAGTTCGGCTTTTTCCGCCAGATAGTCGTCACGCACTTCTTTCATGCGTTCAATATCGTCTTCTGACGGATTGAGATAAATGGTGTTATTAACCGCATCCAGAATCAGGTAATCATCACTTTTGATATTTTCAGTGGCATTACCGGTACCGACCACGGCAGGGATTTCCAGAGAACGGGCCATAATCGAAGTATGGGAAGTACGTCCGCCGATATCGGTGATAAAGCCCAGCACTTTTTTCAGGTTCAGCTGTGCGGTTTCGGACGGTGTCAGATCTTTGGAAACCAGAATAACTTCATCAGCGATAGCGCTGAGGTCAATAATCGGCATACCGAGAATATTTTTCAGCAGACGGTTACCGATGTCGCGGACATCTGCCGCACGTTCTTTCAGGTACTCATCATCAAGGCCTTCCAGCGCGGTGGCCTGTTCTTCAATCACCTGGTGTACCGCGTAATCAGCCGTTTTTTTGCTTTTGATGATGTCAGTAATTTCATTTTCAAGCTCCTCGTCTTCGAGCAGCATGATATGACCTTCAAAAATTTCGGCTTTTTCCGCACCGAGATTTTTTTCAGCGGTTTCTTTGATGGCATTCAGCTGCGCGGACGCCTTGGCGCGGCCTTCAGTGAAACGCCGGATTTCAGCATCAATCTGCTCAGCAGAAATCGACTTCTGGCTGATAATGATAGGTTCTTCTTTGAGTAACAACGCTTTACCAAAAGCGATACCCGGTGAAACAGAGATTCCTGAAACCATAATAATACCTTTGAGTTTACTGGGGGACGTACAGCAGCGGGCTGCGTGAGCGTACCCGGAAACAGACTATCCCCGGCATGCAGCAGTAGCCGGGGATCCTGACAGGTGAGGGCGGAAGGAGATTACTCCAGTTCACCCATCAGTTTGACGAGGTGCTCTACTGCTTTCTGCTCATCTTCACCTTCTGCGGCGATAGTCACCACAGTACCCTGTGTCAGACCCAGAGTCTGTAATTTGAACAGGCTTTTGGCACTGGCGCTTTTGCCGCCGGAAGTCAGGGTGATGTCAGATGCGAAGGTTTTGGCTTCTTTGACAAACTGAGCCGCAGGACGGGTGTGCAGGCCGTTAGGAGCAGTAATGGTGACTTCTTGCTGATACATAGCGTTACCTCATGTTAGAAATTTTTTATCGGCAGTTAATATTAAGACATATAACAGTAATCATAGCCGGAGCAAGTAAAATAGCACAACCCGAAGATTCGACATACGTATTTGGTGTCATTATTTTGAGCTGTGAAATAATTACATTTTTAATACTAAACAACCGCACAAAAATCACCCCGCAGAGTGCCAAACTTTGATCCGTTGCACAAAAAAAGCACCCTTTACGGGTGCTTTCGAGGTCAGGCAGGGCGGGAACTGAATCCGTTCAGTTGATCAGTCATCACTGATATCTGCGAACAGGGCAGTACTCAGATAACGCTCACCGGAAGACGGCAGGATCACAACGATATTTTTGCCCTTAAATTTATCTTCTTTTGCGAGACGCTCAGCGGCAATAACGGCCGCACCGGATGAAATACCGGCCAGAATACCTTCACGCTCCATCAGTTTGCGGGCGGTTGCAAAGGCATCTTCGTTGCTGACGAGTTCAACACGGTCGATCAGGCTCAGATCCAGGTTGCCCGGGATAAACCCTGCGCCGATCCCCTGAATTTTATGCGGACCCGGTTTGATCTCTTCCCCGGCCAGCGCCTGGGTGATCACCGGAGAGCCTTCCGGCTCGACAGCCACGATAGTGACGTCTTTTTTCCCTTTGATATTTTTCAGGTAACGGGCAATACCGGTGATAGTACCGCCGGTGCCGACACCGGCAACCACCACATCCACATTACCGTCTGTGTCTTCCCAGATTTCCGGACCGGTGGTTTTTTCGTGAATCGCCGGGTTGGCCGGGTTGCTGAACTGTTGCAACACGATATAGCGGGACGGGTCAGACGCGCTGATTTCATCGGCTTTTTCAATCGCACCTTTCATGCCTTTCGCACCTTCGGTCAGTACCAGGTTTGCTCCCAGTGCTTTCAGCAGTTTACGGCGCTCGATACTCATGGTATCCGGCATGGTCAGGGTCAGTTTGTAACCACGGGCGGCAGCAACATAAGCCAGTGCAATCCCGGTGTTACCGCTGGTCGGCTCCACCAGCTCCACGCCGGGCTTCAGAATACCGCGTTTTTCTGCATCCCAGATCATATTGGCACCGATACGACATTTGACGCTGAAACTCGGGTTACGGGATTCCACTTTCGCCAGGATATTGCCGTGACCGAAATGTTTGAGGCGCACCAGCGGTGTGTGACCAATGGTTAGCGAATTATCTTCATATATCTTACTCATCGGTTTTCCTTATAGGGTTATTCATAATCAGACTAAATATAAAACCACATTACCCGCTGACCGGCGGAAAGGAAATACATAATCGGCATATCCATATAACCGGACGGATAATTAATAGCGAAAAGGCATAAGAGACGGGAAAAACGGCAGAGCGGCGCGATAACCGCCCTGCACGGAAAGGGATGGCAGATCAGCCGCGGACAAACTGTCCGCGGTAGCGATCCACCCACAGCGCGGTGGCACCACAGACGGCGGCCGGCATGATAAACAGGTTCACAAACGGGATCATGGTCAGCACACTGACCAGTGAACCGAACTGGAGGTTGGTCATGTTATCGCGGCGCAGGGTGCGTTTCATGTCCGGGAAACTGACCTTGTGATTATCAAACGGAAAATCCCCGTACTGGACGGACATCATCCAGGCACCGAAAATAAACCAGAGTACCGGCGCGATTGTCTGTCCGACTCCGGGAATAAAGAACAAAATCAGCAGGATAATGGCACGCGGGATGTAATAGAGCAGCTTGACCACCTCCCGTTTCAGGATACGCGGAATATCTTTCATCAGATCCGCCCAGCCCTGATCCGGCGCGGGACGCCCGGTCAGTTCCGCTTCCAGTTTCTCCGACAGCCAGCCGTTAAACGGCGAGGCGATGATATTGGCGACGGTACTGAAAAAATAGCTGAAAATCAGCAGCACGGAGATCACCGCCACCGGCCAGACAAGATAATCCAGCCATTGCAGCCAGCCCGGAACTTTATCCATCAGCCAGGTTATCCATCCGCCGAACTGACTGAATAACCACCAGAGTGCACCGCCCATAACCACGATATTGGCCAGCAGCGGCAGAATCACGAAGGCCCGGATACCCGGACGCATCATCAGCCGCCATCCTTGTGCAACATATGCAAAGCCGCTGAGCGGCCTGACAGGATTTGTCATACTTCCTATTCACTCCTATGATTGGAAAACGTTATACTATCAGACTGAACTATTGATTTGTCCGGCCACAAATGAAATGTCAGGATGAAAAATCAGTCAAAAAGAGCAATTAAATGATCTTTATTGCAAGAAATACGTGCAGGGACTTGAACTTAACATCATTGACAAATACTCTTGTAATCAAACGATAGTATTTTGCCATGGTGGCCTTTAATTTAAACAACAGAGATAGCACTGATGCAAGATTTGCGTCTGATATTAATCGTTGTGGGTGCGGCAGCAATCATCGCATTGTTGCTTCACGGACTGTGGACGAGCCGTAAAGAGCGCTCATCCCTGTTTCGCGCGCGCCCCATGAAGCGTCGTAAATACGAGTCACAGGATGAAGCCGCTGATGACATGTCAGAGGCCGACGGCTCCCGTCATGCTACCGCATTACCGGAAGATCCGGCTCCGCGGGTTTCTCCGTATTCAGAAGCGCAGAATGAGCATGACCCGTTATTATCTGCCGGCAGAGCATATCCGTCATCCGCGCCGGAAGAGCAGCCTGTGATACCGAAAGCTCAGAGCCCGCGCCGTCAGCCGGTAAAAACACCGGAAACAGAGCCGCAAATCGGATTATTTGATGCTTTAGAGCAGGAAGCACCGGCACCGGATGCCTCTGCTCCGGAGGAAATCACAACGGCAGCGGTGATCACGGCAGCAGAAGCAGAAGCCGGTATTTCTCATACACGTGCAGAGGAACCTGCGGCTGAACCGGAAGCGCTTCCGGTACAGGAAGAGGCGCCGGTCAGCAGCGCTGAGAACAAGGAACTGGTACTGGCTCTGTTTGTGTCCGCACATCCGGGACAGATGCTTGCGGGTGACACCCTGCGCACGGCGATTGAGCAGGCCGGGTTCCGTTTCGGTGCCATGAATATCTATCACCGCCATGTTGATCCGGCGGGCAGCGGTCCGGTTCTGTTCAGTCTGGCCAATATGGTGAATCCGGGCACATTTGTGCCGGAGCAGATGGAAGAGATCGAAACCCCGGGCGTGGCCATGTTTATGATGGTGCCGTCCTACGGCGATGCCGGTCAGAACTTCAAGCTGATGTTACAGGCCGCCCAGCGCATCGCATCGGATGTCGGCGGGGTGGTTCTGGATGAAGAGCGCAAGATGCTGACACCGCAGAAAATCGAGGTGTACAAGGCTCGCATCCGGAAGGTTCTCGTCACCGGACAGAACTGAGAAACATAAATCGCATAAAAACCCCCGCAATGACGGGGGTTTTTTTCAGGTATAAACAGATTGCAGATAACTATGATGCCAAAAAATAACGAAAACGACATTGAACAACTGCGCGCCACGCTGCGCCATCATGAATACTGTTATCACGTACTGGATAACCCGGAAGTGCCGGATGCGGAATATGACCGTCTGATGCAGAGCCTGAAAGCTCTGGAAGCGACACATCCGGAACTGATTACGCCTGATTCCCCGACACAGCGGGTCGGGGCATTGCCGCTGAGTGCCTTTGAACAGGTGCGGCATGAAATCCCGATGCTGTCACTGGATAACGTGTTTGATGAGGAGAGTTATCTCGCTTTTGACAAACGTGTGCGCGACCGTCTGAAAGACACGCAGGATCTGACATTCTGCTGTGAACTGAAACTCGACGGCCTGGCGGTCAGCCTGCTGTATGAGAACGGCAGCCTGGTACAGGCAGCAACCCGGGGGGACGGTACGACCGGGGAAAATATTACTGCCAATGTGCGGACTATCCGCGCTATCCCGCTGAAACTGCGCGGGGAGAATATCCCGCAGCGTGTTGAGATCCGCGGTGAAGTCTTTATGCCGCAGAAAGGCTTTGAGGCCATGAATGAGGAAGCACGCCGTACCGGCGGCAAAGTATTTGCCAACCCGCGTAATGCGGCGGCCGGTTCGCTGCGCCAGCTGGACCCGTCAGTGACTGCAAAACGTCCGCTGACCTTTTTCTGTTACGGTGTGGGCGTGCTGGAGGGCGGCACACTGCCGGGCAGTCATTATGAGCGGTTGCAGCAATTTAAAGCCTGGGGATTACCGGTCAGCGACCGGGTGATGCGCTGTACCGGCAGTCAGGCCGTGCTGGATTTCTATCACAATGTGGAAGAGAGCCGTCCGGTGCTGGGCTTTGATATTGACGGTGTGGTGATCAAAGTGGATTCCATCGCACAGCAGGAGGCGCTGGGTTTTGTATCCCGTGCACCGCGCTGGGCGACGGCCTTTAAATTCCCGGCCCAGGAGCAGATGACGGTTGTCCGTGATGTGGAGTTCCAGGTCGGCCGTACCGGTGCCATTACCCCGGTTGCCCGTCTGGAGCCGGTGCTGGTGGCCGGTGTGACGGTCAGTAATGCTACTCTGCATAATGCGGATGAAATCAGCCGCCTCGGGCTGAAAATCGGCGATACCGTGGTTATCCGCCGTGCCGGGGATGTGATCCCGCAGGTGGTGGGTGTGGTGGAATCTGAACGTCCGGCAGATGCCCGGGAAATTGAGTTTCCGCTCCATTGCCCGGTATGCGGATCAGATATTGAGCGGGTGGAGGGCGAAGCTGTTGCCCGCTGTACCGGCGGCCTGATTTGCGGGGCGCAGCGCAAAGAAGCACTCAAGCACTTTGTGTCCCGCCGCGCCATGGATGTGGACGGTCTGGGCGATAAAATTATCGATCAGCTGGTAGATGCGGAATATGTGAAGACACCGGCGGATCTGTGGAAGCTCACACCCGGAAAGCTGACCGGACTGGAGCGTATGGGGCCGAAATCCGCACAAAAACTGACAGATGCACTGACGGCATCAAAACAGACGACGTTCGCCCGTTTCCTCTATGCGCTGGGAATACGTGAAGTCGGCGAAGCCACAGCTGCTAACCTGGCGGAACATTTCAGAACGCTGGAAGCTCTTCAACAGGCGGATACAGAGGCGCTGAAAGCGGTTCCTGATGTGGGTGAGGTTGTGGCGAAGCATGTGGTGAATTTCTTCCGCGAACAACATAACCGGGAGGTTATCACCAAACTGACGGACGAAGCCGGTATCAGCTGGCCGGATGTGGTGGCCGTGGATGCATCGGTACTGGATAATCCGTTTGCCGGTAAGGTGGTTGTGCTGACCGGCTCACTGCAGATTCTGACCCGTGATGAGGCGAAAGATCGTCTGACAGCGCTGGGTGCCAAAGTGACCGGCAGCGTATCGAAAAAAACTGACCTGGTGGTTGCGGGCGAAGCGGCCGGTTCAAAACTGGCCAAAGCGGAAGAGCTGGGTATTAAAGTAATAGATGAAAATGAATTTATTGCGCTGCTGAACTGACAACAATGATGAAAAACGGTCTTCCGCGGAAGACCGTTTCAGTCACATCAGGAAAGATGATGGAAAAAGAAGATTTAGTGGCTGTCGCTAATACTGCTATGCCATTTGGTAAATACAAAGGTTGTCGTTTAATTGACCTTCCTGAGGAATACCTGCTCTGGTTTGCCCGTAAAGACTGCTTTCCTGAAGGACGTCTGGGTCAGCTGATGCAGATCACCCTCGCTATTAAAATTGAAGGTTTAAGTGGCCTGATAAAACCGCTTAAACGTCCTGCTCACTGATCCTGTGTCAGTGCATCGATGACTTTCCTGCTCAGTATACGAAACTGACGCTGTTCATCGTCATCAAGACTTGCAAATACTTTTTCTGCATTGCGTGTGCGTCCTGTTGCCGCGCGTGACAGAAACTCTTCACCTTCCGGTGTCAGCTGGGTAACCAGTTCCCGTTTATCTGTCTCCGACTGATACTGGGAAACAAACTGGTGTTTTTTCAGCGCCCGCAATGATTTCGAGACATTCTGGCGCGAAATCCCGAGTTTCTGGCTTAAATCCGACGGGGTTAAATCCCCCTGAAGGCGCAACATTTCCATGACATCATATTGTGCCCATGTCACCTTTTCGGGTGAGCAAATGGTTCGTTGCGCTACCAATGTGCACTGTAATAATGACAGTGTATTTTCCAGTTCCTTGAATGACATAACACCTCCCTTTTATCCTCACTCCTTAGTTTAGCTGAAAGGCAAAATCAGGAAAAGAACATTGATTAACAAAAGTTAATCAACTAAGCTTTTGGTTAACCAAAGTTAATTAAAAGGTGATATCGTGTCTGACTTTCAACAGAAGATTATACTGATTACAGGGGCTTCAACCGGAGTGGGTGAAGGAATTGCCCGTGAATTACTGAAAAGAGGCGCTAAAGTGGCAATTACCGGGCGAAATCCGGGTCTTTTACAAAAAGCAATAAATGAGCTGGATCCTACGGGGGATAGCGTGCTGGCAATCAAAGCAGATGTACGTAAATTGAATGATTGCAGACAGATGGCGGACACGGTGCTGGATAAATTCGGTGCTTTACACGGTCTGGTGAATAATGCCGGTATCACCGGGCCGCACGGTGTGAAGATTGCGGATTACGATTTTGAGGCCTGGCAGGATGTGATTGATACGGATGTAACCGGTACATTTCTCGGGATGAAATTCGGCATTCCCGCCATTATCAAAAGCGGCGGCGGGGCGGTGGTGAATTTATCGGCCTGTAACGGGATAACCGGTATTGCAGGGATTGCCCCTTATACTGCAGCCAAGCATGCCGTACTCGGGCTGACCCGTGCAGCGGCGCTGGAATATGCAGAGCAGGGCGTGCGGATTAATGCGGTCGGGCCGGGTTATGTGGCGACACCGGCTATTCTGGATTTACCGCAGGATGTGCAGACAATGATGGCAGAAAGTCACCCGATGAAACGGATGGCCACTCGTGAAGAAGTAGCAAAAATGGTGGCGTTTCTGCTGTCAGATGACAGCCGTTTCTGTACCGGCGGGTTCTATCCGGTGGATGGCGGCTATACCGCACAATGACAGAAAACAGAAACAAAAAACCCCGGTCAGAGACCGGGGTTTGAATTTGGTGGAGCTAAGGGGGATCGAACCCCTGACCTCTTGCATGCCATGCAAGCGCTCTCCCAGCTGAGCTATAGCC
>NZ_JAVBIN010000022.1:0-24963 GCF_032989665.1 Morganella sp. BCCO 40_0007
CGGTCTTCTGCGTTGTTGCGAGGCTGCGTATATTACGTTTTCAGCCCCTTCGAGTCAAGCGTTGTTTTTCAACTTTTCGCTTTTTCTCTTTCTGCCGGAACCGCGTGTTATCGCGTTGTTCCGTGTCAGTGGTGGCGCATTATAGGGAGCTTTTCGTTTTGCACAACCTTTTTTTTGAATTTTCTTATTAACCGTCTGTCTTTTGAGCATCATGTCGTATTTTCCGGCAATTATGCCTGAAAGTTGCATTGCCTCCGGTAAACTCTCTGACTAAGATCGCCAAAATACATTTATATTCTGAGGTAATTATTGTGAATAAACTCCGCCCCTATCTGACATTAACCCCTTCTGCCGGCAAAAACGTCATGATCGATGACTCTTCTGTCATTATCGGTGATGTGCGTCTGGCTGATGATGTCGGTATCTGGCCGCTGGTTGTTGCCCGGGGAGACGTCAATTACATTCAGATTGGTCAGCGCACCAATATTCAGGACGGCTCCGTATTACATGTCACTCATCAGACTGCTGATAATCCGGCCGGTCATCCGCTGATTATCGGAGAAGACGTTACTGTCGGACATAAAGTGATGCTGCACGGCTGCACTATCGGTAACCGCGTTCTGGTCGGTATGGGATCAATTTTGCTGGATGGTGTGGTGGTTGAGGATGATGTGATCATCGGTGCGGGCAGTCTGGTTTCCCCGGGCAAACGACTGGAAAGCGGCTACCTGTATCTCGGCAGTCCTGCCAAAGCCGTCCGTCCGCTGAAACCTGAAGAATATGAAGGACTGAAGTATTCCGCCAATAACTATGTTATGTGGAAAAATAACTATCTGTCACAGGGTAACCGGTAAGGCGGTTCATCCGCCTCACCTTTTTCAATAAACTCTGCAAATTCTTCCTCCAGATCCCACCGGTTCCGGCGGAAGAGAGTCAGCATATCCTCCCCGCCTGCCGTCCCGTAACGGGATTGCAGGTATTGTGCAGAGACACAGCAATCCGATAAAAAACCGTTGATCATCACCGGAAAAACAATACATCCCCGGTCGTCATCCCGTGATTCGCGATCCGGAAACTGAATGGATTGATTCATGATGCCATCTTCTCTTTGAGTTTTGTCAGTACAGGAGCGATATCCGGCAATACACCATGCCATAACCGGAATGCGAAAGCCGCCTGACCGGCCAGCATACCCAGTCCGTCAGCATACCGGGTTACTCCGTGATCTGCGGCAAGTTGCAGAAAAGGTGTCAGACCGGTGCGGTAAAACATATCGTAACAGGCGACTGCCGGGTTTAGTAATGACGGCGGGATCTGCGGAACCGCACCATCCACCCCGGACGATGTGGCATTGATAATCAGTGAAAATCCGGCGGTTCCGGTTTCATTGAGCGGCATTGCACTGACTTTTCCGTAACCGGTAAACCGCTCTGCCAGAGATTGGGCTTTACCAAATGTCCGGTTGGTGACGGTAACGGCACATCCCGCCTGTAATAGTGACAACAACGCCCCCCGGGCCGCCCCGCCTGCACCTATCAGCAGGATATGGTCGCCGGGCCGGATAAACATAAGCCGCTGCAAATCAATAACCAGCCCTTCACCATCGGTATTGTCCCCGGCCAGCCTCTTATCTTCTGTCAGATACAGTGTATTTACCGCACCACAGACCTGTGCCCGTTCACTGAGTTCATCCGCCAGTTCATATGCCTGTTCTTTAAAAGGAAGTGTGACATTTGCTCCCAGTCCGCCCGCAGCGAAAAATCCGGAGACACAGCGACTGAATCCGTCAAGCGGAGACAAAATTCGTTCATAACTCAGCTCAATACCAAACTGACCGGCAAACGCCTGATGAATGAAAGGTGACTGACTGTGCGCAATAGGATGGCCAAAAACGGCAAATTTTTTCATTCCGGGTCCTTTTGGTGTTTTGTCAGCCCTGGCGGTATAACTGCCCTGTCAGTGCATCGCGGATCTCTGAGGGATTTTTCCGCCCGCCGACCACCCCGTCAACCACCGGAATCCGGCCGTTAAACTGAGAATTTACCTCATCAGTTGTCCGGCACGGCTCCAGCCCGCTCAGGTTCGCACTGGTGGAAACGACCGGTTTGCCATATGCCAGACATAATGCTTTAACTACCGGATGATCTGTCACGCGGACAGCCAGCGAATCAAAACGGCCGGTCAGCCATTTTGGTGTCGTGGATTTTGCCGGGATCACCCAGGTCACCGGGCCCGGCCAGGAGGCAAACATCGCTTCGCGCTGTTCATCCGTCAGACGTGAGTCATCAATATACGGTTTTACCTGATCATAGTTATCCGCAATCAGAATCAGCCCTTTTTCCCACGGGCGCTGTTTCAGATCCAGCAGTGCCATCACCGCCTGTTCACTATCCGGGTCACAGCCCAGACCAAATACGGCTTCTGTCGGATAGGCGATGACCTCATGGTTATTCAGTGCTTTTATGATTGTGTCAAAATTTGCTGTGGTGTGATTATGATTCATCATTATTCTCATTCTGTTCTTTTTGTCGTTTTGCGCAGGCTTTACTCGCACAATTTAATCTTACGCCTGTTGATGTCCTTTTTTCCACCAGCAGCGGATAGTGACAATACTGACACTCACCGGCAACCGGTTTGCTGTTCAGTGAAAACTGACACGCCGGATAGCGGTTGCAGGCATAAAATACTTTACCGAACCGGGATTTACGCTGAAGTAACTTACCATCATGACACTGCGGGCAGGCAACCGTCGTTTCATCCGGTGAATCGATAGATGCAATATATTCACATTCCGGAAAATTTCCGCAGCCGATAAACATACCATAGCGACCCTGACGCAACACCAGCGTTCCGCCGCACTGCGGACACAGCTGCCCGTCCAGCACTTTTATAATATGTCCGTCAGTACCGGCTTTCAGCGGACGGACATAATCACATTCCGGATAAGCCGAACAGCCGAAGAAAGGCCCGTGGGCACCATTGCGGATAACCAGCTCTCCGCCGCATTCCGGACAGCATTCCGCCGTTGATTTTGACATGATAATTTACCTTACGCCGATACCGTTCAGTGATGCAGGCGGATATATCCCCCGCTGACCACGGCTATTTTACCTGATAACTCCAGCTGCAGCAGTTGTGTTGTCACCTCTGTGACCGGCAGCTCACACCGCGCGGCAATAACATCCGCCGGCGTCGGTTCATCATCCACATTAATCAGCACATGTGCAAACGGCAGTTCTTCCTGTACCGGCGGGACAACCGTCTCCGTCATGTCCGGAACCGGCGGCAGAGCCAGCCACTGCATATCCAGTGCGAGATGGTCAGTGATATCTGCCGGTGCGGTCGCAATATAGGCGCCCTGCTGCAACAACCAGTGGTTGCCCTCATAAGCCGGGTTACCGAGTACTGCCGGTAACGTGAAAACATCCCGCCCCTGCTCAAGCGCGCACTGTGCGGTGATTAATGACCCGCTGCGCCGCCCGGCCTCAATCACAATCAGCAGGCGGCTTAGCCCGCTGATTATCCGGTTCCGTCTCGGAAAATTTTTAGCCAGTGGCGGAACATCCGGAAAATATTCAGAGATAAGCGCACCATTTTCTGTAATCCCGCCGGCCAGCTGCCTGTGCTGCGCAGGATAAATATGAGATAACCCGCTGCCTGACACCGCGATTGTCTTTCCGCCCGCTGCCAGCGCGGCTTTATGGCAGCATCCGTCGACCCCGGCGGCCAGACCGCTGGTGATGACCAGATTATGCTGCACAAGATGCCGAGTAAAACAAACCGCCCACTTTTCACCGTAATGCGTGACTGCACGACTGCCCACCATACTGACCTGCGGGTCAGACAATGCAGCTATCTGCCCTGCCACAAAAAGCACAAGCGGGGGTGAATAGATCTGCTTTAATAAAAACGGATAGTGTGGTGATGACAGGGGTAATATCACGTTACCCGGTGAATCCGCCCATAACAGTGCCGTTTTCAGCCTGGATGTATTCACATTCATAAATTGCTGACACTGCACCAGTGTTAGTCCGCACTGATGCAGCTGCTGACGGATCTCACCGTTTTTCTGCGTGCAGGTTTCTGTCAGTACAGAGGCAGCGCTGACAGCATGATGTGCACTTAACCGCCTGATACACGCCAGACGTAACCAAATTTCCCTTTCATCCATTGCGCCATCCTGACTGAGCCCGTAATAAAAATGCCGTATCCGTTACGGGCAATACTGTCAATCAGGCGGATAACTGTCTAGAATAGACATTAATTTCCATCCATTTTTTAGATAGAACACGAAAAAATCTATGGCGTTATTAACCGTATTACATTATCCCGACGAGCGGCTTCGCACGATTGCAAAGCCGGTTGAAAAAGTCGATGCCGGCATTCAGAAGATTGTCGATGATATGTTCGAAACCATGTACGACGAAGAAGGTATTGGTCTGGCAGCTACCCAGGTTGATATCCACCAGCGCATTATCGTGATCGATGTGTCAGAAGAACGGAATGAGCGCCTGGTGCTGATCAACCCTGAACTGCTGGAAAAATCCGGAGAAGCCGGGATCGAAGAAGGTTGTTTATCGATTCCTGAACAGCGGGCATTCGTGCCGCGAGCTGAACACGTTAAAATCCGGGCGCTGGACTATAACGGCGAGCCTTTCGAGCTGGAAACCGGTGATCTGCTGGCAATTTGTATCCAGCATGAAATGGATCACCTGGAAGGTAAATTATTTGTCGATTATCTTTCCGCTATGAAACGCCAGCGCATCCGTCAGAAAGTCGAAAAACTGGACAGACTCAGAGCCCGGTCTTAATACCCGCAGTCTTTATCTGCCACAGACCGCAGCAGCGCACGGGCACTGTTATTGTTTGTGGCATTATTATTTTTACAGGAAAGCAACGTGTCAGATTCACTACGTATTATCTTTGCAGGAACGCCTGATTTTGCCGCACGCCACCTGGATGCCCTGATTCAGTCAGAGCATAATGTCGTTGGCGTCTTAACCATGCCGGATCGCCCTGCCGGCCGCGGGAAAAAAATCACCGCAGGCCCGGTAAAAGAGCTGGCACAACAGCACGATATTCCTGTTTTCCAGCCATCCACACTGCGCAAAGAAGAAAATCACCAGTGGATACGTGACCAGCAGGCAGACATCATGATTGTCGTGGCCTACGGGATGATTTTACCGCAGGCAGTGCTGGATATTCCGCGCCTCGGGTGTCTGAATGTTCACGGTTCACTGCTGCCGGCGTGGCGTGGTGCTGCCCCTATCCAACGGGCATTATGGGCCGGTGATGCCAAAACCGGCGTAACCATTATGCAGATGGACGCCGGTCTCGATACCGGTGATATGCTGTATAAGGCAGAGTGCGATATCACATCAGAAGATACCAGTGCGTCACTGTATGAAAAACTTGCAGGTATCGGCCCGCAGGCACTGTTACATACATTGTCTCTGGTCTGTCAGAATGCTCTTCGTCCTGAAAAACAGGACGACACCCTGGTTACCTACGCAGAGAAACTGAGCAAAGAAGAAGCCCGGCTGGACTGGTCTTTATCTGCCGCTCAGTTAGATCGCTGTATCCGTGCCTTCAATCCGTGGCCAATCAGTTATATGGTGATTGATGAGCAGCCGGTGAAAGTCTGGCAGGCCACAGTGATTGCGGAACAGACTTCCGCAGCACCGGGAACAGTTATCCGTGCGGATAAAAGCGGCATTCAGGTTGCCACTGCCGACGGTATTCTGAATATCACACAGTTACAGCCTGCCGGTAAAAAACCGATGTCAGCTGCTGATATCCTGAATTCCCGTAAAGAATGGTTTACCCCGGGCAATTTACTGTAATTTTATTTCGTAACCGGCATATCCTGTTCGGTATGCCGGTCACCCTTTCTCTTTATCACTCGCCGGGATACCGGAATCACAATGAAAAACAGTTATAACCTACGCAGTATTGCTGCCCGTATCATCAGCCAGGTCCTGGATCAGGGACAGTCACTCAGCGCACTTCTGCCTGAATATCAGCGGGATATCAACCCGAAAGACAAAGCATTGTTGCAGGAATTGTGCTTTGGCGTGATGCGGGTGCTGCCGGAGCTTGAATGGTACAGCCGGCAGCTGATGGCAAAACCACTGACCGGCAAACAGCGGGTACTGCATTATCTGATTCTGGTCGGTTTTTATCAGCTTCGTTATACACGCATCCCGGCACACGCCGCACTGTCTGAAACTGTTAATGGTGCTGTTGCCCTGAAAAAGCCACAGCTGAAAGGGCTGATTAACGGTGTGCTGCGTCAGTTCCAGCGTCAGGAACAGGTCCTGTCTGAACGTTTTGCTAATAATGAAAGCCGCTGGCTGCATCCTAAATGGCTGTTATCCCGTATTCAGGCTGCCTATCCTGAAAACTGGGAATCCGTTATTACCGCAAACAATGAAAAACCGCCGATGTGGCTGCGGGTTAACCGTAACCATCACTCCGCACAGGCATATCAGGCCCTGCTGGCAGAAAATAATATTGACGCTTTTTATAATCCTTCATATCCGGATGCACTGCGTCTCGCAGCACCTTGCCCCGTCACTGACCTGCCGGGATTTGCTGAGGGCTGGGTTACTGTTCAGGACAGTTCTGCGCAGGGCTGTGCATTACTGCTGGATCCGCAGAATGATGAAACCATTTTGGATCTGTGTGCTGCACCCGGCGGGAAAACAACCCATATTTTAGAGATAGCGCCACGCGCTCACGTCATGGCGGTCGATGTGGATAAGCAGCGTTTAACCCGGGTTAATGAGAACTTACAACGGCTTAAGCAAAATGCCGTTGTTAAGACCGGTGACGGCCGTTATCCGGAACAATGGGCAGAGTCACAGACATTCAATCGCATTTTACTTGATGCACCCTGCTCCGCGACCGGCGTTATCCGCCGCCATCCTGATATAAAATGGCTTCGCCGTGATAATGATATTAATGAACTGGCCGCACTGCAGCGGGAAATTCTGGAAGCGATCTGGCCGTATCTTAAGCCCGGCGGCACCCTGGTCTATGCAACCTGTTCCGTATTACCGGAAGAGAATATTCATCAGATAAATAATTTTCTGTCCTCACATCGTGATGCAGTGTTAACAGATACACCGGCCTCCGGTTATCAGATGCTGCCGGATGCTCAGAGCGGAGACGGATTTTTTTACGCTAAACTGGTTAAACAGGCACTTCCTGCCTGATAAACAACCCGGACGATCATTTATATGAAAATTATTATTCTTGGTGCCGGACAAGTCGGCGGCACACTGGCAGAAAACTTAGTTGATGAAAACAACGATATTACTGTTGTGGATACCAACCCGGACCGGTTACGTCAGCTGCAGGATAAATTCGATCTCCGGGTGATAAACGGCGCGGGCTCTCACCCCCGGGTGCTGCGTGAAGCCGGGGCAGAAGATGCGGATATGCTCGTTGCCGTGACCAACTCCGATGAAACGAATATGATCGCCTGCCAGGTCGCCTACACGTTGTTCAATACACCGAACAAGATCGCCCGAATCCGATCTTCCGAATATGTCCGCGAGGCCGATAAATTATTTTTACCGGAAGCGATCCCGATAGATCACCTGATCGCCCCTGAACAGCTGGTTATCGACAGCATCTATAAGCTGATCCAGTATCCCGGTGCCCTTCAGGTTGTGAATTTTGCCGAAGGACGCGTCAGTATTGTTGCCGTAAAAGCCTATTACGGCGGTTCACTGGTCGGGAACGCTCTTTCCAGTCTGCGCGAACATATGCCGCACATTGAAACACGGGTTGTGGCTATCTTCCGCCAGGACAGACCGATTCGCCCGCAGGGTTCAACCATCATTGAA
Organism: Morganella sp. BCCO 40_0007; assembly: GCF_032989665.1. Taxonomy (NCBI): domain Bacteria; kingdom Pseudomonadati; phylum Pseudomonadota; class Gammaproteobacteria; order Enterobacterales; family Morganellaceae; genus Morganella; species Morganella sp. BCCO 40_0007. The sequence goes on from NZ_JAVBIN010000022.1 coordinate 7,854, forward strand.
GCCGGTGATGAAGTATTTTTTGTCGCAGCATCCGAACATATCCGTGCGGTAATGAGTGAATTACAGCGGCTGGAAAAACCGTATAAGCGGATCATGATTGTCGGCGGCGGGAACGTCGGAGCCGGTCTGGCCCTGCGTATCGAGAAAGACTATAACGTCAAACTGATCGAGCACAACGCTAACCGGGCAACAGATCTTGCCGAGTTGCTGCATGACACGATTGTTTTCTACGGGGATGCATCAGACCAGGAATTATTAGCAGAAGAGCATATTGAGCAGGTTGATGTCTTTATTGCCCTGACCAACGATGACGAAGCAAATATTATGTCTGCGATGCTCGCCAAACGCATGGGCGCCAAAAAAGCAATGGTGCTAATCCAGCGCAGCGCATATGTGGATCTGGTACAGGGCGGCGTGATCGATATTGCGATCTCCCCGCAACAGGCCACTATTTCTGCATTACTGGGGCATGTACGCAAAGCGGATATCGTCAGTGTATCTTCATTGCGTCGCGGTGTCGCTGAGGCTATTGAAGCTATTGCACATGGTGATGAAAACACCTCAAAAGTCGTCGGACGCAAAATTGCCGATATTAAGCTGCCACCGGGCACTATTATTGGTGCGATTGTCAGAGATGAGCAGGTGATTATTGCGAATGCCGAGCACAGTATTGAACAGGGAGACCATGTTGTGCTGTTCATTACTGACAAACGCCACGTACCCGAGGTGGAGAAGCTCTTCCAGCCAAGTCCGTTCTTCTTATAAATAAGTACTTAATATTTTGATAGTAAATGCTATTGATTTATACTTGAGAATGACAACTTGTTAACATTTTGGGTAAGGAAAAAGGTATGAGCTTCATAAAAGAGTTTCGTGAATTTGCGATGCGCGGTAATGTGGTTGATATGGCCGTCGGTATCATTATCGGTGCGGCATTCGGCAAAATTGTGTCCTCATTAGTTGCTGATGTCATCATGCCACCACTCGGCTTACTTATCGGCGGGATCGACTTCAAGCAATTTGCCGTTGTGCTGCGGGAAGCCAGCGGAGATGTGCCTGCTGTTGTACTGAACTATGGTGTATTCCTGCAAACCGTCTTTGACTTCGTCATCGTCGCATTTGCTATCTTCATTGCCATCAAAATGCTGAATAAATTACGCCGTGAGCAGGCAGAAGCACCTGCTGAGCCACCGGCTCCATCAGCAGAAGAAACATTACTGACTGAAATCCGTGATTTATTAAAAGATCAAAAGAAATAATAAACTAAAAGGCCAGTAGTAAAAGATTATCTAATCGCTTACTACTGGCCTCCCGGTAACCTGCCTTATTGTGTTTTTCTTTCCGGTTATAACTCCCTTTACCTTTCTTATTTTTCTCTACTCTCTGCCGGAAAAGCGGATCTGATAATAGAGCTTCGAGGGCGTTATCTTGTATCACGCCGCGTTTATGAGCATATTTCGTCATAGTAACCTCATTGATTATGTTTACTCTCTTTTTTTGAACAGCCACAGGGCTCTGTCGCTCCCTGCTCAAGAATTTCCAGAATGGTGCATTGTGAACTGACATGTGCCGTTCCGCAACAGGCATCACTCAGCATCTTCAGGGAATCGCGCATTCGCTGCATTTCAACTAACTTTATTTCCACATCTTTCAGCCGATCATCAACAATTTGCTTTGATTCGCGGCAGGTATGGTGTTCAGGATCAACTCTGATCGATAACAATTCAGTGATCGCTTCCAGAGTAAAGCCCAATTGTTTTGCATAACGGATAAAACGCAGACGATGCAGATCCTGTTCGGTATACAAACGATAGCCGCCATCCGTCCGGGACTGATGATCCATCATGCCCTGTTTTTCATAAAAGCGGATCGTATCCGGTGTCACTTCTGCAAGTTTTGCTAACTGACCAATTCGGTACATCGGCAACCTCCTGACATCATCTGGCCTGAAGCCATCATATCAGAATAGTAAAATGTTGTATGTCATTGACTGGAATATGGGGATGGGGGGTATAACTTCAAGGGCAGGATTAGCAGAAATAAAAAAACCGGGTTAAAAACCCGGTTTTTTTACGCAGTAACAGATTACTCTGCTGCTGCTTCAGTCTGGGACTCAGCGCGGTCAACAAGCTCAATGTAAGCCATTGGAGCATTGTCACCAGCACGGAAACCACATTTCAGAATGCGGGTGTAACCACCTGCACGCTGAGCGAAACGTGGTCCCAGCTCGTTGAACAGTTTTGCCACGATTTCGTTATCACGAGTACGGGCGAATGCTAAACGACGGTTAGCAACGCTATCCGTTTTAGCCAGGGTAATCAACGGCTCAACAACGCGACGCAGTTCTTTTGCCTTAGGCAAAGTCGTCTTGATAATTTCGTGACGAACTAAAGAACCGGCCATGTTACGAAACATAGCTTGGCGATGGCTGCTGTTGCGGTTCAATTGACGACCACTCATACGATGGCGCATGACCTTATCCTTCTCAGTAAAACCTTAACCTGTGATCTTATTCGTCAGCAATACTTGCCGGCGGCCAATTTTCCAGACGCATGCCCAGAGATAAGCCACGAGATGCCAGAACGTCCTTAATTTCAGTAAGAGATTTCTTACCAAGGTTAGGCGTTTTGAGCAACTCAACTTCTGTACGCTGTACCAGATCACCGATGTAGTGGATTGCTTCTGCCTTGAGACAGTTAGCAGAGCGGACAGTCAATTCGAGATCGTCTACTGGGCGCAGTAAAATCGGATCGAATTCTGGTTTTTCTTCTTTCACTTCCGGCTGACGAACATCACGTAAGTCAACGAAAGCTTCCAGTTGTTCGGCCAGAATGGTTGCCGCACGACGAATTGATTCTTCTGGATCAATCGTGCCGTTGGTTTCCATTTCGATAACCAATTTATCCAAATCGGTACGCTGCTCAACACGTGCTGCTTCAACATTGTAAGCAATACGCTCAACTGGGCTGTAGCACGCGTCTACTAACAGACGACCGATTGGGCGCTCATCTTCTTCCGAATGAATTCGGGCAGAAGCAGGAACATAACCACGACCACGCTGAACTTTAATGCGCATATTAATAGATGCGCCTTCGTCAGTGAGATGGCAAATTACATGCTCCGGCTTGACGATTTCAACATCACCGTCATGGATGATGTCGGCTGCAGTCACAGGGCCAATGCCAGATTTATTCAGAGTTAAGATGACTTCATCTTTTCCCTGAAGTTTTACCGCCAGCCCTTTCAGGTTGAGCAGAATTTCCAGGATATCTTCCTGTACACCTTCTTTAGTGCTGTACTCATGGAGTACACCATCAATCTCAACCTCAGTTACCGCACAACCCGGCATAGACGAAAGCAGAATACGGCGCAGTGCGTTACCCAGAGTATGGCCAAAGCCACGCTCTAATGGTTCAAGGGTCACCTTGGCGTGCGTCGAACTGATTTGCTCGATATCAACCAGGCGCGGTTTAAGAAACTCTGTCACAGAACCCTGCATTGTGTCCTCTCTTTGGTGCTAAGCCTTACTTAGAGTAAAGCTCGACGATCAGGTGCTCGTTAATATCAGCAGAAAGGTCAGTACGCTCAGGAATACGTTTGAACACACCTTCCATTTTCGCAGCATCAACTTCCAACCAAGTTGGTTTTTCACGCTGCTCAGCCAGCTCTAAAGCAGCCTTAATACGAGACTGTTTTTTTGCTTTTTCACGAATGCTGATTACGTCGTTAGGGGAAACCTGATAAGAAGCAATGTTTACAACACGGCCATTTACCATGACAGCTTTATGGCTGACGATCTGACGTGCTTCTGCGCGGGTAGCGCCAAAGCCCATACGATAAATAACGTTGTCTAAACGACCTTCCAGCAGGGACAGCAGGTTTTCACCTGTGTTGCCTTTCAGGCGGGTTGCTTCTTTATAGTAGTTACGGAACTGACGTTCCAGCACGCCGTACATACGACGAACTTTTTGTTTTTCACGTAACTGAACACCATAATCAGACAGACGCGGTTTACGGGCGCCGTGCTGGCCTGGTGCTTGATCTAATTTACACTTGGTGTCAATCGCGCGAACACCAGACTTCAGGAAGAGGTCTGTTCCTTCGCGACGGCTCAGCTTGAGCTTCGGACCCAAATATCTAGCCATTTTCTTTCTCCAACTATCCTAAAAAACGTAAGGGCGATTAAACGCGACGTTTTTTCGGAGGACGACAACCGTTATGAGGGATCGGAGTCACATCAGTAATGTTAGTGATGCGGAAACCAGCCGCGTTTAATGCGCGAACGGTTGACTCACGGCCAGGACCAGGTCCTTTAACCATAACTTCCAGATTCTTAATACCGTACTCTTTCACAGCCTCTGCGCAACGTTCTGCTGCAACCTGTGCTGCGAATGGAGTTGATTTACGAGAACCACGGAAACCGGAACCACCGGCAGTTGCCCAACCTAATGCGTTACCCTGACGGTCAGTAATGGTAACGATTGTGTTGTTGAAAGAAGCATGGATATGAGCCACACCGTCAGAGACTTGTTTTCTTACACGCTTACGTGCACGAACAGGTGCTTTTGCCATTATAAGATTCCCCGATTATTTCTTGATCGGCTTACGCGGACCCTTACGGGTACGTGCGTTAGTCTTCGTACGCTGACCGCGTACCGGAAGACCACGACGATGGCGTAAACCACGATAGCAACCAATGTCCATAAGACGTTTGATGCTGAGGGTCACTTCACGGCGCAGGTCACCTTCTACAACGTATTTAGCAACTTCGTCACGCAGTTGGTCGATTTGCTCTTCAGACAGCTCACTGATCTTAACATCTTCAGCAATACCCGTTGCTTTACAGATAGCCTGTGAACGGGTTAAGCCGATGCCGAAAATTGCAGTTAATGCAATAACAGCATGTTTATGATCAGGAATGTTAATGCCTGCTATACGGGCCACTATGCACTCCTAAAAATTTTGGGGTAATACTGATCTGAAAAGCCCGTTTTCAGGATACTCAAACAGTAGAACCACGTTTATAAAAAGATTGGCTGGCTAATTTAGCCAGCTCAATCCAACTTTGCAAGAAAAATATGCTTTTTATTAGCCTTGGCGCTGTTTATGCTTAGGCTCAGCACTGCAAATCACGCGCACGACACCGTGACGCTTAACGATTTTGCAGTTACGGCATAATTTCTTGACGGAAGCACGAACTTTCATTTTTACTCTCCGTAACTTCTAAAGCAAACCGAATTAACGGTTATAACCTTTGAGGTTTGCTTTTTTCAATGCAGACTCGTACTGACTTGACATCATCAGAGTTTGCACTTGAGCCATAAAGTCCATGATGACCACAACCACGATTAAGAGGGAAGTACCACCAAAGTAGAAAGGTACTTTCATTGCGTCACGCATGAACTCCGGGATTAGGCAGATAAAGGTAATATATAACGCGCCAACTAAAGTTAAACGAGTCATTACTTTATCGATGTACTTGGCCGTTTGCTCTCCCGGACGAATTCCTGGTACAAATGCACCGGACTTCTTCAGGTTATCTGCTGTTTCTCTTGGATTAAATACCAGTGCGGTATAGAAGAAACAGAAGAATATGATTGCAGAGGCATAAAGTAACACATAGAGCGGCTGGCCTGGCTGCAGATACATAGAAATTGTCGTCAGCCAATCCCAGCCAGTACCATCACCGAACCAAGATGCAATTGTACCAGGGAACAGGATAATACTGGAAGCGAAAATCGCAGGAATTACACCCGCCATATTCACTTTCAACGGTAAGTGTGTACTTTGTGCCGCGTAAACACGGCGGCCTTGCTGACGTTTGGCATAGTTAACGACGATACGACGCTGACCACGCTCCATAAAGACAACAAAGCAAGTAACCGCAAATACCAAGACTGCAACCAATAGCAACAGGAGGAAGTGCAGTTCGCCTTGACGAGCTTGCTCGATGGTATGGCCAATCGCCGACGGAAGACCCGCGACAATACCGGCGAAGATAATGATCGAAATACCGTTACCGATACCACGTTCAGTAATCTGCTCACCCAGCCACATCAGGAACATAGTCCCTGTCACCAAACTCACAACAGCCGTGAAGTAGAATGCAAAGCCCGGGTTAATAACCAGACCCTGCATACCAGGCATATTCGGTAAGCCCATCGCGATACCAACAGATTGGAACACCGCAAGGACTAACGTACTATACCGGGTGTACTGGCTAATCTTACGACGACCAGCTTCCCCTTCTTTCTTAATCTCCGCCAGACGCGGGTTCACCACGCTCAGCAGCTGGATAATAATCGATGCCGAAATGTACGGCATGATACCCAGCGCAAAGATTGAAGCACGACTCAACGCACCACCAGAGAACATGTTAAACATCTCAATGATGGTGCCTTGTTGTTGCTCGAGCAATTTCGCAAGAACAGTGGCATCAATACCAGGGATAGGAATGAAAGAGCCAATACGGAAAACAATCAGTGCGCCGAGCACAAACAGTAAACGACGCTTTAACTCACCTATTCCGCCTTTAGCACTTTGGAAATCTGTACCTGGTTGCTTTGCCATCTGTTACTTATTCCTCGATTTTACCGCCAGCAGCTTCGATAACAGCACGAGCGCCTTTAGTAACACGCAGGCCGCGTACAGTAACTGCACGAGTCAGTTCACCAGACAGGAACACTTTCGCGTACTCAATCTGTGGACCAATAACGTTTGCGGCTTTCAATACATTAAGATCGATAACATCGCCTTCGATCAGCTGAAGATCAGATAAACGGATCTCAGCAGTGACCATCGCTTTACGGGAAGTAAAGCCGAATTTTGGCAGACGACGATATAAAGGCATCTGGCCACCTTCAAACCCACGACGTACGCCACCGCCAGAACGAGAGCTCTGACCTTTGTGACCACGACCTGCGGTTTTACCGAGACCGGAACCAATACCACGACCTACACGTTTTGGTGCGTGTTTAGCACCTGCTGCCGGAGACAGAGTATTTAATTGCATCTGTTACTCCTCAACCTTAACCATATAGGAAATACGATTGACCATACCACGGACCGCTGGAGTATCTTCGCGTTCTACAGTGTGACCAATATGACGCAGACCTAAACCGACCAGAGTTGCCTTGTGTTTTGGCAGACGGCCGATTGAGCTGCGGGTTTGTGTAATTTTAATAGTCTTAGCCATGGTCCATTACCCCAGAATTTCTTCGACGGATTTACCACGCTTAGCTGCAACCATTTCTGGAGACTTCATGCTGTCTAAAGCATCCAGTGTTGCACGAACAACGTTAATTGGGTTCGTGGAACCATAAGTTTTAGCCAGGACGTTACGAACACCGGCAACTTCAAGAACAGCACGCATTGCACCACCGGCAATAATACCGGTACCTTCGTGAGCAGGCTGCATAAACACGCGGGAACCGGTGTGTGTGCCTTTCACTGGGTGGAATAATGTGCCGTTGTTAAGTGCAACGGTTTTCATGTTGCGACGGGCTTTCTCCATCGCTTTCTGGATTGCTGCCGGAACTTCGCGTGCTTTGCCGTAACCAAAACCAACGCGGCCGTTGCCATCACCCACTACAGTCAGTGCGGTGAAGCTAAAGATACGACCACCTTTAACGGTTTTAGATACGCGGTTTACCGCGATCAGCTTTTCCTGCAGTTCGCCAGCTTGTTTTTCGATGTGTGCCATCTTACACCTCTACCTTAGAACTGTAGGCCAGCTTCACGGGCAGCATCTGCCAGTGCCTGGACTCGACCATGATATTGGAAACCAGAACGGTCAAAGGATACTGCTTTGATTCCTTTTTCCAGTGCGCGCTCAGCAATAGCTTTACCTACTGCAGCTGCGGCATCTTTGTTTCCGGTGCATTTAACTTGTTCGCTGATAGCTTTTTCAACAGTAGAAGCGGCCACCAACGTTTCAGAACCGTTTGGTGCAATAACCTGCGCATAGATATGGCGAGGGGTACGATGTACCACCAGGCGGGTTGCACCCAGTTCCATAAGCTTGCGGCGTGCGCGGGTCGCACGACGGATACGAGCTGCTTTCTTATCCATAGTGTTACCTTACTTCTTCTTAGCCTCTTTAATACGCACGACTTCGTCGGCGTAGCGAATACCTTTACCTTTGTAAGGCTCAGGGCGACGATAGGCGCGTAAGTCTGCTGCGATCTGACCAATAACCTGCTTATCAGCACCTTTCAGTACGATTTCAGTTTGGGTCGGACATTCAGCAGTAACGCCAGCCGGCAGTTTGTGCTCTACCGGGTGAGAGAAACCTACAGACAGGTTTACTACATCACCTTTAACGGCTGCACGATAACCAACACCTACCAGTTGCAGCTTCTTAGAGAAGCCTTCGGTAACACCAACAACCATAGCGTTAACCAGTGCACGAGTTGTACCAGCCTGTGCCCATGCGTCGGTATAACCGTCACGTGGACCAAAGGTTAACTGGTTGTCTGCATGATTAACTTCTACAGCGTTGTGGATATTACGGCTCAGCTCGCCGTTTTTACCCTTAATCGAAATAACCTGACCGTTGAGTTTTACCTCTACGCCGGCAGGAATGACGACGGGTGCTTTTGCCACACGAGACATTCTTTCCTCCCGAATTATGCTACGTAGCAGAGAATCTCGCCACCAAGACCAGCCTGGCGAGCTGCACGATCAGTCATTACACCTTTAGATGTAGAAACAACTGCGATACCCAGACCTGCCATAACTTGTGGCAGTTCGTCTTTGCGCTTATAAATACGCAGACTTGGGCGGCTTACGCGCTGGATACTTTCTACAACAGCCTTACCCTGGAAATACTTAAGAGTCAGTTCCAGTTCTGGCTTGATGTCGCCTTCGATTTTAAAATCTTCAATATAACCTTCTTCCTTCAGCACGTTGGCAATCGCCACTTTCAGCTTGGAGGAAGGCATGGTGACCGCAACTTTGTTCGCGGCCTGACCGTTACGGATACGGGTCAGCATATCCGCGATGGGATCTTGCATGCTCATCTGTCTTTACTCCCGTGATTCAATATGGTGACAATTACCAGCTAGCTTTCTTAAGGCCCGGGATTTCACCGCGCATAGCGGCTTCACGGACTTTAATACGGCTTAAGCCAAACTTCCGCAGAAAACCGTGTGGACGCCCGGTTTGGCGGCAACGGTTACGCTGACGGGAAGGACTGGAATCACGTGGCAGAGATTGAAGCTTCAGAACAGCATCCCAACGATCGTCATCTGATGCGTTGACATCGGAGATGGTAGCTTTCAGTTCTGCGCGTTTTGCGAAGAATTTCTCAGCTAATTTTGCACGTTTTACATCACGCGCTTTCATAGATTTCTTAGCCATGAATACCCTGCCTTACTTGCGAAACGGGAAGTTAAACGCTGATAACAGTGCGCGACCTTCATCATCAGATTTCGCGGTGGTAGTGATAGTAATATCAAGACCACGAACACGATCCACTTTATCGTAATCGATTTCAGGGAAGATGATTTGTTCACGTACGCCCATGCTGTAGTTACCGCGACCATCGAATGACTTAGCGGACAAGCCACGGAAGTCACGAATACGTGGTACAGCAATAGAAATCAGACGCTCAAGAAACTCCCACATGCGTTCGCCACGCAGAGTTACTTTACAGCCGATTGGATAGCCCTGGCGGATTTTGAAGCCTGCAACAGATTTGCGTGCTTTGGTGATCAATGGTTTCTGACCAGAGATTGCTGCTAAGTCAGCTGCTGCGTTATCCAGCAGTTTTTTATCAGCAATTGCTTCACCAACACCCATGTTCAGGGTGATCTTCTCGACCCGAGGGACTTGCATGACAGAATTGTAGCTAAACTGAGTCATCAGTTGTTTAACTACTTCGTCTTTGTAGTAATCATGCAGTTTCGCCATCGTATACTCCAAAAATTACTTGATAGTTTCGCTGTTAGATTTGAAGAAACGGACTTTTTTGCCGTCTTCGAATCTAAAACCTACACGGTCAGCCTTGCCGGTTGCCGCATTGAAGATTGCAACGTTAGAAACCTGAATTGCAGCTTCTTTTTCAACGATGCCACCTGGTTGGTTCAGGGCCGGAACCGGCTTCTGATGTTTCTTAACCAGATTGATACCTTCAACGATAACTTTACCAGAAGAAAGAACCTGTTTTACTTTACCGCGCTTACCTTTATCTTTGCCGGTCAGCACGATAATTTCGTCATCACGACGGATTTTCGCTGCCATAGTTCCGCTCCTTAGAGTACTTCAGGTGCCAGTGAGATAATTTTCATAAACTTCTCGTTACGAAGTTCACGAGTTACCGGCCCAAAAATACGCGTACCGATAACTTGCTCGCTGTTATTGTTTAACAATACACAAGCGTTGCTATCGAAGCGAATGACAGAACCGTCAGGGCGACGTACACCCTTCTTGGTGCGCACCACTACTGCCTTCAGAACATCACCTTTTTTTACTTTACCGCGCGGAATTGCTTCCTTGATGGTAATTTTGATAATGTCGCCTACAGCTGCGTAGCGACGGTGCGAGCCACCTAGAACCTTGATACACATTACGCGACGTGCACCGGAGTTATCGGCCACGTTCAGCATAGTCTGTTCTTGGATCATTTTAGTGCTCCGCTAAATGTCAACTACTACTGAGCCACTCTTACTAAAAAGAGAGGCCGTCCAAATACCCATATTACGAGGGCGCGGCATTATAACACCACATCTTCGTTATGGATAGAAAAAAATAAACGGCTCTAAAGCCGAGCCGTTTATTCTACATCAGAAAGCAGTACAATTACAGTACAGCTTTCTCTACGACGCGAACCAGGGTCCAGGACTTAGTCTTAGACAGTGGACGGGTTTCGCGGATTTCTACCACGTCACCGATACCACATTCATTGTTCTCGTCATGTACGTGCAGTTTAGTCGTACGACGGATGAACTTACCATACAGAGGGTGTTTCACCATACGCTCGATAGTCACAACAATGGATTTTTCCATTTTGTCACTAACAACACGACCTTGCAGAGTACGGATTTTATCGGTCATTACGCACCCGCCTTCTCAGTCAATAAAGTCTTAACTCGTGCAATATTACGACGCACTTGTTTTAACAGATGAGACTGTTGTAACTGGCCGCTTGCCGCTTGCATACGCAGGTTAAATTGTTCGCGCAGCAGGTTCAGCAGCTCAGTGTTCAGCTCTTCAACGCTTTTTTCGCGCAGCTCTTTCGCTTTCATTACATCACCGTCTTAGTTACAAAGGTGGTTTTGATAGGCAGTTTAGCTGCTGCCAGCTTGAATGCTTCACGAGCAAGCTCTTCTGGTACGCCGTCCATTTCATACAGGACTTTACCCGGCTGGATTAAGGCAACCCAATACTCCACGTTACCTTTACCTTTACCCATACGCACTTCAAGAGGCTTTTCAGTGATAGGTTTGTCCGGGAACACACGGATCCAGATTTTACCCTGACGCTTAACTGCACGGGTCATAGCACGACGTGCTGCTTCGATCTGACGTGCAGTCAGACGACCACGGCCAACAGCTTTCAGACCATAAGTGCCGAAGCTCACATCCGCGCCTGCTGCCAGACCGCGGTTACGGCCTTTGTGCACTTTACGGAATTTTGTACGCTTTGGTTGTAACATTCAGCGACTCTCCTTTACTTACGGCCTTTACGCTGCTGTTTTTTAGGTTGAGCAGCCGGTTTTTCCGCCTGTTCAACTGCAGCCATGCCACCCAGGATCTCACCTTTGAAGATCCACACTTTAACGCCGATCACACCATAAGTAGTCTGAGCTTCAGAGGTGTTATAATCGATGTCTGCACGCAGGGTATGCAGAGGCACACGGCCTTCGCGATACCACTCAGTACGTGCGATTTCAGCACCGCCTAAACGGCCGCTTACTTCGACTTTGATACCTTTAGCGCCTAAACGCATAGCATTCTGTACCGCACGCTTCATAGCACGACGGAACATAACGCGACGTTCCAGCTGTGAAGTGATGCTGTCAGCAACTAATTTTGCGTCCAGTTCAGGTTTACGTACTTCGGCAATATTGATCTGCGCAGGAACGCCAGCGATTTCTGAAACGCTTTTGCGCAGTTTTTCAACGTCTTCGCCTTTCTTACCGATAACGATGCCAGGGCGCGCAGTGTGAATAGTCACACGGATGCTCTTAGCAGGACGCTCGATAACGATGCGGGATACTGACGCTTTTTCCAGCTCTTTAGTTAAGTACTTACGTACTTTAAAGTCGCTGTCCAGGTTGTCAGCGAATTCTTTGGTGTTCGCAAACCAGGTAGAGTTCCAAGGTTTAACAATACCCAGGCGAATACCATTTGGATTTACTTTCTGACCCATTGCTAGTCTCCAGGTATCAGCGATCGGACACAACCACAGTGATGTGGCTGGTGCGCTTAAGAATACGATCTGCACGACCTTTAGCACGAGGCATGATGCGCTTCATGGTTGGGCCGTCGTCAACGAAAATTTTCGCTACTTTCAGATCATCGATGTCAGCGCCATCGTTGTGTTCTGCGTTAGCAATAGCAGACTCTAGGACTTTCTTCACTAAACCAGCAGCTTTCTTGTTGGTAAAGGTTAAAATTTCCAGAGCTTGCGACACTTTCTTACCGCGGATCAGGTCAGCCACCAGGCGAACCTTCTGAGCAGAAGAACGAGCGTGGCGATGCATAGCAATAGTTTCCATCTCTTCCTCCTACCTTATTTCTTTTTGGCTTTTTTATCAGCCGCATGGCCGCGATAAGTACGGGTCGGCGCGAATTCACCCAGTTTATGACCAACCATTTCGTCGGTAACGTAAACCGGAACATGCTGACGACCATTATGGACAGCGATGGTCAAACCGATCATGTTAGGAAAGATCGTTGAACGACGGGACCAAGTCTTAACAGGCTTTTTGTCACCGCTTTCCACCGCTTTCTCTACCTTCTTCAGCAAGTGCAGGTCAATGAAAGGACCTTTCTTGAGAGAACGTGGCATGGCTTATCCTCTAATTATTTCTTAGTACGACGATGAACGATGAAGTGTTCAGTGCGTTTGTTTTTACGAGTCTTCTTACCTTTGGTCTGAACGCCCCATGGTGTTACAGGGTGTTTACCAAAGTTACGACCTTCACCACCACCGTGTGGGTGATCTACCGGGTTCATCGCAGTACCGCGAACGGTAGGACGAATACCACGCCAGCGGCTTGCACCGGCTTTACCCAGAACGCGCAGCATGTGTTCAGCGTTACCCACTTCACCTAAAGTCGCGCGGCAGTCTGAAGGAACTTTACGCATTTCACCGGAACGCAGACGAATAGTGACATAAGCACCATCGCGCGCAACGATTTGAACGTAAGTACCGGCAGAACGTGCCAGCTGGCCGCCTTTACCTGGTTTCATTTCTACGTTATGAACAGTAGAACCAACCGGGATGTTGCGCATTGGCAAAGCGTTACCCGCTTTGATTGCAGCATCAACACCAGACTGGATTTGATCACCAGCTTTCAGGCCTTTAGGAGCCAGGATGTAACGGCGTTCACCGTCTTTGTATAATACCAGAGCAATATTTGCTGAACGGTTTGGATCATATTCCAGACGTTCTACAACAGCCGGGATACCGTCTTTGTTACGTTTAAAGTCAACAATACGGTAATTTTGCTTGTGACCACCACCAATATGACGGGTAGTGATACGGCCATTGTTGTTACGACCACCAGACTTGTTGTTTTTCTCAAGCAGTGGTGCGTAAGGTTTGCCCTTGTGCAGCTCAGGGTTGACCACTTTAACGACGTGGCGACGGCCCGGAGACGTAGGTTTACATTTAACAATTGCCATTGTTCTTTACTCCTCCGACTTATTCAGCGCCGCCGACGAAGTCCAGATTCTGGCCTTCCTGCAGGGTGACGTAAGCTTTTTTCCAGTCGCTACGACGACCGAAACGCTGACCGTGGCGCTTCACTTTGCCTTTAACCAGCAGAGTGTTAACACCTTCAACTTTGACTTCGAACAGTTTTTCAACTGCAGCTTTGATTTCAGCTTTAGTCGCGTCTTTAGCAACTTTGAGTACGATGGTATTTGTTTTTTCCATCGCGGTAGACGCTTTTTCAGATACGTGCGGCGCGCGCAGTACTTTCAGCAGACGTTCTTCACGGATCATGCCAGCATCTCCTCAACTTGCTTAACTGCTTCAGCAGTCATCACTACTTTACCGAACGCGATCAGACTGACCGGATCGATTGCAGTGACATCACGCACGTCAACCTTGTACAGGTTGCGAGCTGCTAAGAACAGGTTCTCATCAACTTCGTGGGTGATAATCATCACGTCTTCCAGAGCCATATCTTTCAATTTCTGAACAAGCAGCTTAGTTTTAGGTGCTTCTACAGCAAATTTTTCGACAATGATCAGACGATCCTGACGTACCAGTTCGGACAGAATGCTTTTCAGCGCGCCGCGGTACATCTTTTTGTTAACTTTTTGACTGTGGTCCTGTGGTTTCGCTGCGAAAGTGATACCACCAGAGCGCCAGATTGGGCTCTTAACTGAACCAGAGCGGGCACGACCAGTGCCTTTTTGACGCCATGGTTTTTTACCTGACCCAGTAACTTCAGCACGAGTTTTCTGAGCACGTGTACCTTGACGAGCACCAGCTGCATACGCAACAACTACTTGATGGACAAGCGCTTCATTGAAATCACGCCCGAAGGTAGTTTCGGAAACAGTCAGCGCGCTTTGCGCGTCTTTCATTACCAATTCCATTCCTATCTCCTCGACGTTAAGCCTTGACAGCTGGTTTAACAATCAGGTTGCTACCGGTTGCACCCGGGACAGCACCTTTTACCAGCAGCAGGTTACGTTCAGCGTCAACGCGAACGACATCCAGGCTCTGAACGGTTACACGTTCGTTACCCAGCTGACCTGCCATTTTCTTGCCTTTAAATACCTTACCCGGAGTCTGGTTCTGACCGATAGAACCCGGAACACGGTGAGACAAGGAGTTACCATGAGTAGCATCCTGAGTACGGAAGTTCCAGCGCTTAACAGTACCGGCGAAGCCCTTACCTTTAGATGTACCAGTAACGTCAACTTTCTTAACGTCAGCGAAAATTTCAACGCTGATGTTCTGGCCAACAGTAAACTCTTCACCTTCTGACAGGCGGAATTCACGTAACAGGCGACCAGCTTCAACACCAGCTTTTGCGAAATGTCCTGCTTCAGGTTTGTTCACGCGGTTAGCTTTTTTGCTGCCGGTGGTAACCTGAATAGCACGATAACCGTCGGTTTCTTCAGATTTAACCTGAGTAACGCGGTTATTTTCGATTTCGATAACAGTAACAGGGATTGACACACCTTCTTCAGTGAAGATGCGGGTCATACCCACTTTTTTACCGACTAAACCAATCATTGTTTCAACCTCTCAATCAATTGATACCTGATTAACCCAGGCTGATCTGCACGTCAACGCCGGCAGCCAGATCCAGACGCATCAGAGCATCAACGGTTTTTTCAGTTGGCTCAACGATGTCAACCAGACGTTTGTGAGTGCGGATTTCGTACTGATCGCGCGCATCTTTGTTGACGTGCGGAGAGATCAGAACGGTAAAACGCTCTTTACGGGTCGGCAGCGGGATAGGACCACGAACTTGCGCACCAGTGCGCTTGGCAGTCTCTACGATTTCCGCAGTTGATTGATCGATCAGACGATGATCAAAAGCTTTAAGGCGGATACGGATTCTTTGGTTCTGCATGAGACCAGAGCTCCAACTATTTTATAAACGTAAAAAATTACTCCTCGCACCCATTTCGATTGACGGGGGAGTGTAATCGTTCTCGATGTAATCCCCATATCGGGGATATTTTCATAAACAGCGAAAAGCATGCTGTTCAATGCTGGTATCAACCAGGCTTGCACAATTGGCAAGCCCGCGCATTATACGTGAATGAGCCCTGAAAGCAAGATGCAAACCGGGATTTGTGCAAATTATCTCCTGCACCGCTGCAAAATATCAGAAAAGAAAAAACCGCCGCGGGTTTCCCTGCCGGCGGTTATGCACATTGCTTACTTCAGTGATTATTTACCTGTTTTATTCGCTGTCCGCATCCGCCATCTGTGCCTGCTGATAATTTTGCAGACCCACACGGGCGATAAGATCCAGCTGGGTTTCCAGCCAGTCAATGTGGGACTCTTCTTCTGCCAGAATTTTTATCATTAAATCACGGCTGACGTAATCATGTTTGGAATCGGCGTAAGCAATTGCTTCACGTAAATCTTTGGCGCCGTCCAGTTCCAGCTGAAGGTCAGACTTCAGCATTTCTTCGACATCCTCACCGATATGAAGTTTGCCGAGATCCTGAAGGTTCGGGAGCCCTTCCAGAAATAAGATACGCTCAATGTATTCATCGGCGTGTTTCATCTCATCAATGGATTCTTCATATTCCTTATTATTGAGTTTAATCAGACCCCAGTTTTTGAACATACGCGCATGCAGGAAATACTGGTTAATCGCAACCAGTTCATTTCCCAGCAATTTGTTCAGATGAGAGATCATTTTTTTATCGCCTTTCATGTACCCTCCTTTGTTTCCAGTCTGTTTAGTATAGACACAGGAAATAAATCACGGAGTGATTACAGTGACAAAATAGCGATACAGTTCAAAATTCAGACGAGTTACTCAGGGAAAAACTCAGGCGACGCAGTCAACCGGGACTGCCATATGCTCTTCTGCCATAACGGCTTTGGCGTGACGGATACATTTACCGCATTCAGTACCGACAGGAATAATTTTGCGCAGTTCACCAATAGAATGAACCTGATGCTGACGCACCGCATTCCGGATAGCTTTATCACTGATGGCATTACACAAGCATACATACATATCATTCCTCCTGACTGTGCTAAAGAGTAAATGATAATCAATATTATTACAATTGCGATTGTGTAAATTTTGTCAGCTATTACCGGAAAGCAGACATAAAAAAAGAGAGCCGAAGCTCTCTTTTTCATAATCAGCAGGGAATTAACCCAGAACTTTCGCTACAACACCCGCGCCAACGGTACGGCCGCCTTCACGGATTGCGAAACGCAGACCTTC
>NZ_JAVBIN010000023.1:0-19932 GCF_032989665.1 Morganella sp. BCCO 40_0007
GCTTCTCAGCGTGTTGCTCCGTGTCAGTGAGGGCGCATTATAGACACTCGCCGAGATCACGCAAGTGTTTATTTCAACTTTTTTTCTGTTTGCTCAAAAACCGGGCAAACACATAAGATATCGCTGATTTCCTGTGCATGATGCGCAAAAAAAGGGCGCTTTCGCGCCCCTCTGTTTTGCTTTCTGTTGTTATTACTGTTTCGCGGTAATCACACCATCGGTTAAATCCAGGGTGATCATTTTGCCCGGAATCAGTTTGCCGGACAGCATCGCCTGCGCCATCGGGTTTTCGATCTCCTGCTGAATAGCCCGTTTCAGCGGACGCGCCCCGAATACCGGGTCGAATCCGGCTTCCGCCAGTTTATCCAGCGCACTGTCAGTGATAGTAACCTGATAGCCGTGCTCTTCCAGACGTTTGTACAGACGTTTGAGCTGAATTTTCGCAATCGCGTGGATCTGCTCTTTCGCCAGCGGATGGAATACCACCACTTCATCAATACGGTTGATGAATTCCGGTCTGAAGTGATGAGAAACCACTTCCATGACCGCGCCTTTCATTGCATCGTAGTTCAGTTCACCAAAGTGCTCCTGAATCCGGTCAGAACCCAGGTTAGAGGTCATAATCACCACCGTGTTACGGAAATCCACGGTACGCCCCTGACCATCTGTCAGCCGTCCGTCATCCAGCACCTGTAATAAGATGTTGAAGACATCCGGATGCGCTTTTTCCACTTCATCCAGCAGAATGACAGAATAAGGACGACGGCGGACCGCTTCGGTCAGATAACCGCCCTCTTCATACCCGACATATCCCGGAGGTGCCCCGATAAGCCGTGCCACGGAATGTTTTTCCATAAACTCGGACATATCGATACGTACCATCGCGTCATCGCTGTCGAACAGGAAGTCAGCCAGCGCTTTACACAGCTCGGTTTTACCCACCCCGGTCGGCCCCAGGAACAGGAACGAACCAATCGGACGATTCGGATCAGATAACCCGGCACGGCTGCGGCGGATAGCATTAGCCACCGCATCGACCGCTTCATCCTGGCCGATCACACGACTGTGCATTACCTGCTCCATACGCAGCAGTTTTTCACGCTCGCCCTCCAGCATGCGGGATACCGGAATACCGGTCCAGCGCGCCAGGATTTCAGCGATTTCCACATCCGTTACTTTATTACGCAGCAGTTTCATATCCTTATCTTCTGCCGCATTCGCTGCCGCCAGCTGTTTCTCCAGCTCCGGAATTTTACCGTACTGTAATTCCGACATTTTGGTCAGATCACCGGTACGGCGTGCCTGTTCCAGTGCGGTTTTCGCCTGCTCCAGTTCTGCTTTGATATGCTGGGTGCCGGACAGTGTTGCTTTCTCGGCTTTCCACTCTTCTTCCAGAGACGCATACTCACGCTCTTTCTCACTTAATTCCTGTTCCAGCATATCAAGCCGTTTTTTACTGGCATCATCAGACTCTTTTTTCAGTGCCTGCTGTTCCAGTTTTAACTGAATGATACGGCGATCCAGTCTGTCGAGGGATTCCGGTTTGGAATCCATCTGCATACGCAGACTTGCACCCGCTTCATCAATCAGGTCAATCGCTTTATCCGGTAACATACGATCCGTGATATAGCGGTGAGATAATGTTGCCGCCGCGACAATGGCCGGGTCAGTGATCTGCACATGGTGATGCAGTTCATAACGCTCTTTCAGACCACGCAGAATCGCGATGGTATCTTCCACTGTCGGCTCTGCCACATAGACTTTCTGGAAACGGCGCTCTAATGCCGCATCTTTCTCTATATACTGGCGATACTCATCCAGTGTGGTCGCACCCACACAGTGCAGTTCACCACGGGCCAGCGCCGGTTTCAGCATGTTCCCTGCATCCATTGCGCCATCGGCTTTACCTGCGCCGACCATAGTATGCAGCTCATCAATGAAGAGGATGACATTCCCCTCTTCTTTGGATAATTCATTCAGAACCGCTTTCAGACGCTCTTCGAAATCACCGCGGTATTTGGCACCGGCCAGTAACGCACCGAGATCCAGAGACAACACGCGTTTGTTTTTCAGTCCTTCCGGCACTTCGCCGTTGACGATACGCTGTGCCAGTCCTTCCACGATAGCGGTTTTACCCACCCCGGGTTCCCCGATCAGCACCGGGTTGTTTTTGGTTCTGCGCTGTAAGACCTGGATAGTCCGGCGGATTTCTTCATCACGGCCGATAACCGGGTCAAGTTTGCCGGATTCGGCGCGCTCAGTTAAATCAATCGTATATTTCTTCAGGGCCTGGCGTTGATCTTCCGCGCCCTGGTCGTTCACATTCTCACCACCACGCATAGTGTCTATAGCCTTCTTAATTGTTTGTTTATTAATCCCGGCTGTTTTTAATACGTCTGCTAATGAGCTGTTGCTCTCTAATACAGCCAGAACAAAAATTTCGGATGCGATATAAGCATCATTTTGTTTTTGTGCAATCTGGTCACATATATTCAGGTGACGGATTAAATCCTGCGAGGGTTGCACATCCCCGGCGGAACCTTCCACCTGCGGTAAACGATTGATAGTGTCATCAATCTTCTGATTAAGCTGCGCGATATCCGCCCCGGCTGATGCCAGTAACGGACGCACCGACCCGCCGTCCTGATGCAGAAATGCTGACAGTAAATGCACGGGTTCAATAAACTGATTGCTGTGCCCGACTGCAAGAGACTGGGCGTCGGCGAGCGCTTGCTGGAATTTATTCGTGAAACGATCCAAACGCATAACACCTCCAAAAAATGGCTTTGAATTTTCGCTAAGTACTAAATGAGGACTTTTGTCAAATATTCAAGCCGGATTTTGAAAAAATATTAAATATTATGCGTAATCCTGAAGGTTATGACTTTTACTGAGGGTTGATCCAGATAAATGACGCCATACGCCCGGTCCGGGCATCGCGCCGGTAAGAGAAGAAACGGGCGCTGTCAGTCACAGTACATTCGGTGCCGCCGGAAACAGCGGTCACACCGGCTGCGGCCAGGCGCTGACGGGCAAGCTGATAAATATCCGCCAGATATTTATCACCATAAGGTATAAATGCCGAAGCCGCTTCTGCGGCGTGCGCCATAAACGCCTCCCGCACTTCCGCACCGACCTCAAATTTCTGCGGACCGATAGCCGGCCCCAGCCAGGCGATAATATCTGACGGCGCAGCAGCAAAGCAGGACACGGTGTTTTCCAGCACGCCGCCGCATAAACTGCGCCAGCCTGCATGAGCCCCCGCCACTTCACGCCCGTCACGGGAGCAGAACAGCACCGGCAGACAATCTGCCGTCATGATCGCACAGACTTTCCCCGGCGTACGGGTATACACCGCATCAGCCTGCGGGCCGCGCGGTGTGTTGTCATCAAGAATGGCAACATCCGTTCCGTGTACCTGATTCAGCCAGAGCGGCGTACCGGGGAACCCAGCCGCCTCCGCCAGAATCGCCCGGTTGCGGGCGACATCCTCCGGGTCATCACCGGTGTGCAGCCCCAGATTCAGGCTGTCAAACGGCGGCTGACTGACACCGCCTGTACGTAGTGAGCTACAGGCACTCACGCCTGCGGGCAGCGGCCATTCCGGGGTAATCAGTGCGGTCATGGTGACTCCTTACCAGTCCATATCATCCTGATGCGCTTGTGCATCAGCTTTGAAAACCTCAATCAGTTTCACCATATCATCCGGAATCGGCGCGTGCCACTCCATCTGAATACCGGAGATCGGATGATAAAGACGCAGCATGGTGGCATGCAGAGCCTGGCGGTCAAACTCACGCAGTGCATCGCGGAATTCATCACTTGCGCCTTTCAGCGGACGCGGACGACCGCCGTAAAGCTGATCACCCACCAGCGGATGGTTGATATGTGCCATATGGACACGGATCTGGTGCGTACGGCCGGTCTCCAGGCGCAGACGCAGACGGGTGTGGGCACGGAAATGCTCCATCACGCGGTAATGGGTCACTGCCGGTTTACCCATCGGGTTAACGGCCATATGGGTGCGTTTGGTCGGATGGCGGGAGATAGGCTCTTCCACTTTGCCGCCTGCTGTCATACGGCCGTTGGCCACCGCTTCATATTCACGGGTGATCTCACGCAGTTGCAGTGATTCCACCAGCCGGGTCTGAGCCGGAACAGTTTTCGCCACCACCATCAGCCCGGTGGTATCTTTATCCAGACGGTGAACAATCCCCGCACGCGGTACATCGGCAATATCCGGATAGTGATACAGCAGCGCATTAAGGACGGTGCCGTCAGGATTACCCGCGCCCGGATGTACCACAAAATCACGCGGTTTATTAATCACCAGGATATCATCATCTTCATAAACAATATTGAGCGGCAGGTTTTGCGGTTCAAAACGCATGTCTTCATCGATCAGTGCATCAATACTGACCTGTTCCCCGCCCAGCATTTTTTCTTTTGGTTTGTTGACAAGACGGCCGTTAACCTGAACCCTGTCATCTAAGATCCATTCTTTTATACGTGATCGTGAATAATCAGGGAACAATTCCGCCAAAGCCTGATCTAAACGCTGACCGAGCTGTGACTCATTGATAGTTGCGGTAAGTTGTATTTCTTGAGCCATGTTTGTCTCTGTTTCAGAAAGTTATATTTTGAACGGTAACACCGTTTCATTTAAACTATGTGGTATTGTATCGTGATCGCCAGCGGGAGCTGTACGGAGTGCTCCCTAAAAAATATTCAGAGGATAATCAACACGTGATGATACGTATGAAATATCTCGTGGCCGCAGCCACGCTAAGCCTCATGTTGTCCGGCTGTTCCGGAAACAAGGAAATTCTCCCGGATGCCTCACCGTCAGAGCTGTATACTGTCGGCCAGGAAAAATTACAGGACGGTAACTATAAAGGGGCCATCACGCAGCTTGAAACCCTCGATAACCGTTTTCCTTTCGGCCCGTATTCACAGCAGGTTCAGCTGGATCTGATTTACGCCTACTATAAAGCAGGTGATTTACAGATGGCACTGGCCTCCATTGACCGTTTCATGCGTCTGAACCCGACACATCCGAACATCGATTACGTTCTGTATATGCGTGGTCTGACTGCTCAGGCGCTCGATGATAACATGCTGCAGAGCTTCTTTGGTATCGATCGTGCAGATCGTGATCCTCAGAACGCACGTGTTGCATTCCAGGATTTCAGCCAGTTACTGCGCTATTATCCGAACAGCATTTATGCAACAGACTCCGCGAAACGTCTGGTGTTCCTCAAAGATCGTCTGGCGGCTTTTGAGCTGGCCGTTGCGAAATTCTACACGAAACGCGGGGCATATGTCGCGGTGATTAACCGGG
Organism: Morganella sp. BCCO 40_0007; assembly: GCF_032989665.1. Lineage (NCBI taxonomy): Bacteria > Pseudomonadati > Pseudomonadota > Gammaproteobacteria > Enterobacterales > Morganellaceae > Morganella > Morganella sp. BCCO 40_0007. The sequence continues at coordinate 5,342 of NZ_JAVBIN010000023.1, forward strand.
TTGAATTAATGCTGCGTGACTATCCGGACACACTGGCGACACGCCAGGCGCTGCCGCTGATGGAAAATGCCTATAATGAACTGGGATTAACGGCAGAAGCCGGAAAAGTGGCACAACTGATTGCCGCCAACCCGCACGACTGAGTTCCGTTTTACTCATCTGATTAAAAAAGCCATCTCCGGATGGCTTTTTTATTGTCTTATCATGATTTTATTGCATAAAAAATGGCCGACAGCCTTCTCTTCTCTGAGAATATGCGGTCAGCCAACTTATCGATAATGCACGATTCAGTCCTTTCCCGCAAGTTGTATCCTCTGTATTCTCAGCCTGAGTCACAAAATTATAACCTTTTGAAAAAACTAAAAAATATTAGTGACGGCGATCAATTTTTTCTTGCGGCCATCAACGTATTCTGAGTATCAACAAGACGGATGTAACAAAGAGAGGTCACTATGAATGTGAATATCACCAGTAAGCAAATGGAGATCACCCCGGCAATCCGGGAGCATGTTGAAAACCGTCTCGATAAGCTGAGTAAGTGGCAGGTTCCTTTAATTAACCCGCACATTATCCTCGCAAAAGATCCGCAGGGTTTTGTGGTTGATGCCACCATCAGCACACCGAATGGAAATTTAGTTGCCAGCGCCAAACACGCTGATATGTATGCCGCCATCAATGAATTACTGGCGAAACTGGAACGGCAGCTGAATAAAGCACAGCACAAAGGAGAAGCACGCCGCGCGGATAACAGCGTTAAAGAAGCTAACCTTGTGTCTGATGAAGAATCCGCAGAATAAAAAATATAATAAATTGAGTTTTGTCTCTGCGCGCCCTCCGGGCGCGTTTTTTTTGGTTGACACAACCGGTTGCATCGGGTCTATTAACTGTTATCTGATAACACAACGGACAGCATACTGACCATGTATTCCCGAATCCGCTTCTTCTTTTTCTTTTTTCGCTTCTGTTAATGAGGCTTTTTGTCGTGTGAGAAAGAAAACGAAGACGCACAGAAAAGCCTCCCGCCACGGAGGCTTTTTTTATCGCCGGGAAACAGGGTCTGAGGACAATATATGAATGATCTTTTAGCTATACGGGAACAAATCAGCGGGCTGGATGCACAGTTGCTGGATTTACTGGCAAAACGGCGGAAACTGGCCGTGGCTGTCGCACAGACCAAACTGCAGGATAACCGCCCCATCCGCGATAAAAACCGCGAGCGTGAACTGCTGGATGTTCTGATAAGCAAAGGTAAGCCGCACGGGCTGGACGGATTTTATATCACCCGGCTGTTTCAGCTGATTATTGAGGATTCGGTCTTAACCCAGCAGGCGATTTTACAAAAGCACCTGAACCAGACACCGGATAACAGCGCCCGGATAGCCTTTCTCGGCCCGAAAGGTTCATACTCACATGTGGCAGCCCGTCAGTACTCCGCCCGTCATTTTGATCATATGACCGAATTCAGTTGCCGCAAATTCCGCGATATTTTTGAGCTGGTTGAAAACGGTCAGGCAGACTACGGAATGCTGCCGCTGGAAAATACCAGTTCCGGTGCCATCAATGATGTCTATGATTTGCTTCAGAGCACCCCGCTTTCGATTGTCGGCGAACTGCGCCTGCCGGTGAATCACTGTCTGCTGACTATTCCGGGCGCGGACATGGCCGGGATTACCACCCTGTACAGCCATCCGCAGCCGTTTGAGCAGTGCAGTCAGTACCTCAGCCAGTTTCCGGATCGTAAAATTGAATACTGTGAAAGTACCGCGGCAGCGATGGAGAAAGTCGCCGCCCTCAACCGGACAGATGTTGCCGCCCTCGGCAGTGAAGCGGGTGGCGCGCTGTATGGCTTGCAGGCGGTTGCACAGAATCTTGCCAATCAGCAGACGAATATGACCCGCTTTATTGTCATTGCCCGCCAGCCTATTGATGTATCAGAACAGGTTCCGGCAAAAACCACACTGCTGATGGCGACCGGACAACAGGCCGGTGCGCTGGTCGATGCCCTGATTATCCTCAAAGAGCACGACATTGTTATGAGCAAACTGGAGTCCCGCCCTATTCACGGCACCCCATGGGAAGAGATGTTTTATATTGATGTGCATGCCAATCTGCGCTCAGTCGCTATGCAGCAGGCGCTCAAAGCTTTACAGGCAATCGCCCGTTCGGTGAAAGTGCTCGGCAGTTATCCGGGGGAGCACGTCCCGCCGGCCTTAATCGACTGATTATTCCTGTCCGGGGTGCTTCCGCACCCCGCCTCAGCACAATACGCCTGTTCAGCACCGGATTTTACACGTAGCATGTTCTGCATATCTGTTTGTCACCATCAGAGGTTGCAGGTAAACTGCACCCTTTATTTTTATTCGGAGTTCTTACGGCATGAGTGATATTGCGGGCTGGCAGCCGACTGCCCCGATAGCCAATCTATTAAAACGTGCAAAAATTGTTAATGAAATCAGACACTTTTTTGCAGACAGAGGTGTATTAGAAGTCGAAACGCCGACCATGAGTCAGGCGACCGTCACCGATGTCCATCTGCGCGCCTTTGAAACTCAGTTTACCGGCCCCGGTGCCGCACAGGGAATAACGCTTTATCTGATGACCAGCCCGGAGTACCACATGAAACGGTTGCTGGCAGCGGGCAGCGGCCCCATTTATCAGATGGGCCGCAGCTATCGTAACGAGGAAGCCGGACGTTATCATAATCCGGAGTTCACCATGCTTGAATGGTATCGCCCTCATTATGATATGTACCGTCTGATAAATGAGGTTGATGATTTATTACAGCAAACCTTAGAGTGTGAAAGTGCAGAATCGTTATCCTACCAGCAGGCTTTCCTGCGCTACCTGGATATCGATCCGCTGACCGCAGAGAAAGATAAACTGCGCGAAGTCGCGGCTAAACTGGATGTCAGCAATATTGCCGATACTGAGGAAGATCGCGATATCATTTTACAACTGCTGTTTATGGTGGGTGTTGAACCGCATATCGGGCTGGAAAAACCGACTTTTATTTATCACTTCCCGGCAAGCCAGGCTTCACTGGCGGAGATCAGTTCTGAAGATCACCGTGTGGCCGAACGCTTTGAGGTGTATTACAAAGGGGTTGAACTGGCAAACGGCTTCCGTGAGCTGACCGATGCCACTGAGCAGCGTCAGCGTTTTGAGCGGGATAACCGCAAACGGGCAAGTATGGACCTGCCGGAACAACCGATTGATGAGAACCTGCTGGCGGCGCTTGAGCACGGATTCCCGGAATGTGCCGGTGTGGCACTGGGGATCGACCGCCTGATTATGCTCGCACTGGGTGCTGAGCGGATCAGCGACGTTATCGCATTCCCGGTTGATCGCGCCTGATTATCCGGTAAAATAAACATGACAAAAAAGCGGATGATATCATCCGCTTTTTTTATTTTTATACTCAGCGGCGGCTGTCACTCGCCTGTTGCAGCAATCCGCGGCTCTCTTTCATAAAGCGCTGCGCATGTTCACCGAACCAGTCACTGACGGCGGAGAACTGTGTGATAAACTCCACCTTATCGCGACGTTCCAGCAGTGCCATGGCGTCACCGAACTCACGGTGATAATCCTCTATCACATCCATATTATCTTCTGAGGCCATAATAATATCGGCATAAAGCTGCGGGTCCTGAGCAAACAGGCGGCCAATCATTACCAGCTCCAGCCGGTAAATCGGTGACGACAGCGATAACAACTGTGCAAGATCGACATTCTCTTTTGCCAGATAACGCCCGTAAGCAAACGTGGTAAAGTGACGCAGCGCCTGAATATAGCGCATATTGCGATCATGCTCCTGCGCCTTAATGCCCTGCAAATGTGCTCCCCAGACGGTGATCTGTTCCAGGAACCACTGATACTGCTCCGGAAAACGTCCGTCACAGAATGCCACCACCTGCTTGGCAAAACTGCCGACATCCGGCCCGAACATCGGGTGCAATCCGAGCACCGGACCGCTGTGCACCGCCAGCATCGCCTGTAACGGCCCGGCTTTGACTGACGCGAGATCGGCCAGGATGCAATCTTCCGGCAACGGCGGTAATTGTTTGATCACCTGCTCTGTCAGATGGATAGGCACACTGACAATCACCATTCCCGCATCTGACAGTAACTCAGGTGCATCCGCCCAGTCACCGCTGTCCAGAATACGCACGGTGTAGCCGGACAGTTCCAGCATCCGCCGGAATAACTGCCCCATCTTTCCGTCGCCCCCGGCGATAACAATCGGGCGCGCCTGCTCATTGAGCTTTTTAAAACCCTTATCATTCTCACGGGAATAGGATTCCCGCATGATACGGCGCAGAACATCTTCTATCAGATCCGGCGGAACCCCGAGAGATTCCGCCTCCTGCCGCCGTGAAGCCAGCATTGCGGCTTCGCGATCCGGTGCATAGACCGGCAGACCGTGCTGACTTTTCACTTCCCCGACTTCCGCCACTAACTGCAGGCGTTTTGCCAGCAGTGACAGCAGCGATTTATCCACTTCATCAATTTGATCACGTAAATGTGTTAATACACCGGACATACAACCTGCCTGTTTAATTATCCTGCCTGCTGTAACTGAACCACACGCTTTGCCAGCGCCGGTGAAATCTGCTGATGCAGCTGACGCAGAACTGTTTCAGTGGTTTCCCAGCTGATACAGGCGTCTGTCACTGATACACCGTATTTCATGGCACTGCGCGGCTGTTCTGATGACTGACTGCCTTCATTAATATGGCTTTCCAGCATAATACCGGTAATTGATGTATTTCCGGCACAAATTTGTTCTGCCACAGCGTCCACCACCAGCGGCTGACGACGGAAATCTTTATCCGAGTTGCCGTGACTGCAGTCTACCATCAGTGAGGGGGTCAGACCGGCTTTCTTCATTTGTGCCCCGCATTCCGTAATATCTTCTTCACTGTAGTTCGGGCGTTTTCCGCCGCGCAGGATCACATGGCCGTTCGGGTTACCCTGCGTCTGTAATAAACAGACCTGGCCGGACTGGTTGATGCCCATAAAACGGTGCGGCATGGAAGCGGCTTTCATCGCATTAATTGCGGTGCTCAGGCTGCCGTCAGTACCATTTTTAAAACCAACCGGCATTGACAGACCGGATGCCATTTCGCGGTGCGTCTGTGATTCAGTGGTACGCGCGCCGATAGCAGACCAGCTGAACAGATCGCCGAGGTATTGCGGGTTATTCGGGTCCAGTGCCTCACCGGCCAGCGGCAGGCCCAGCTGAACCAGATCCACCATCAGTTTACGGGCAATGTGCAGACCTTTTTCCATCTCGAAAGAGCCATCCATAAACGGATCACTGATCAGCCCTTTCCAGCCTACGGTTGTCCGTGGTTTTTCAAAATAGACACGCATCACGATATACAGACTGTCACTCAACTCAGCAGATAATTCTTTCAGACGACGGGCGTACTCCAGCGCCGCATCCGTGTCATGAACGGAACACGGACCACAGACAACCAGTAAACGCGGATCGCGGTGATGAACTATATCCGCAATCGTCTTACGTGCACCGGCGATGGCATGCTGGTCGTTGCGACTCAATGGGTACTTTTGCTTCAGCTCTTCCGGTGAGATTAAAACAATTTCATCACTGATATGGACATTATTGAGTGCGTCTTTTTGCATGATCATAGTGTTTTCCTGCTGAGTTTTACAAAAAATGAATTACGTGTTGAGTGTCTGAGAAAACACCATAACATTCTTCGTAAATAATTCAATCCAAAATCGTAAAATATTTATATTTTCGTACATTTTAAATTACAAAATTAAAATGACAACATCTGACAAAGGAATGAGAATAAGTAAAATCGACTACAAATAATATGGAATACATTGATAACAAAGAAATATACTGACATAAAACAGAGGAAAGAGGAAAAACAGATCCGGATAATGGCGCTTGTAATTCAGACGTGATTGTAAATATTTATTTACATCAATAAAATGATGTCATATAAATGATACAGCAGATTGAACGGAAAACAGACAGAAAGGAAACATAAAGTAGCGCAATAAAAAAGGCCAGCACGAGGCTGGCCTTTTATTATCATATCGGATGCTTGCGCATTATTTTGCGTTCAAACGCTCTTTAATACGAGCTGCCTTACCTGAACGCTCACGCAGGTAGTACAGTTTAGCACGACGAACGGCACCACGGCGTTTAACGCTGATGCTGTCAACAACAGGTGAGTGAGTCTGGAATACACGCTCAACACCTTCGCCGTTAGAAATCTTACGAACAGTGAATGCAGAGTGCAGACCGCGGTTACGGATAGCGATAACCACGCCCTCGAATGCCTGCAGACGTCTTTTAGAACCTTCAACGACCCATACCTTAACTTCCACGGAATCACCCGGACGGAATGAAGGTACGTCTTGTTTCATCTGCTCTTGTTCAAGTTGTTTAATAATGTTGCTCATAATAAATCTCTTACCCTAGGTAAACTGATATTTCAAAAGATATCCCGCAGGATACCTGGATTAACTTGTTGCTCCGGACTGATATTCCCGTTGGAATTCAGCCAGCAACATCCTTTGCTCGTCAGTCAGAGCTAGGCTTTCCAGAAGTTCAGGTCTTCTGAGCCAGGTGCGACCGAGTGACTGTTTCATACGCCAGCGATCAATTTCTGCATGGTTGCCCGACAGTAAAACCGGCGGAACACTCATGCCATCCAGCACCTCAGGACGGGTATAGTGCGGATGGTCAAGTAACCCTTCAGCAAAGGAATCTTCTTTTGCTGACGCCTGATGTCCGAGGACACCGGGGACAAAACGCGATACTGCATCAATCAGTACCATCGCCGGTAATTCACCACCACTGAGTACATAATCCCCGACTGACCATTCTTCATCAATCTCAGTCTGGATAACGCGCTCATCTACGCCCTCATACCGGCCGCATACCAGAATTAACTTCTCGTTAGCGGCCAGCTCACAAACTCCCTGTTGGTCGAGTTTGCGGCCCTGCGGCGAAAGATAAATCACTTTCGCATCGTCACCTGCGGCAGCTTTTGCTGCATGGATAGCTTTGCGCAGAGGCTCCACCATCATCAGCATGCCGGGACCGCCCCCGTAGGGCCGATCATCCACAGTGTGGTGCCGGTCGTACGTGAAATCACGCGGGTTCCAGCAATCAACACTGATCAGGCCGTTTTTTACTGCCCGTCCGGTTACACCATGCCCGGTTATTGAGAGGAACATTTCAGGAAACAGGCTGATAACCCCAATCCACATTTTCGTGTCCCACTTAATGACAAAACCATCACCGGAGGTTTAAAAACCGGGATCCCACTCAACTTCAATCAGTTTTTCAGTGAGATCAACTTTCCTGATAACCTGCCCGTCAAGATACGGTACTAACCGCTCTTTCATGCCGAAGGCATCTTTCAGATTTGCTTTAATCACCAGAACATCATTCGACCCGGTTTCCATTAAATCGGTTACGGTGCCGAGATCATATCCGCCGGTGGTCACTACACGGCAGCCCATCAGGTCTTTCCAGTAGTAATCATCGCCGTCTAATTCCGGTAATAATGAACTGTCCACCACGATTTCCGCGTTGGTCAGCGCATTTGCCGCATCTCTGTCGTCAACCCCTTTGAGTTTGACGATCATATCCTGGCTATGGGATTTCCAGTCTTCCGGGTCAATGTGTTGCCACACGCCGTTACGCTGAATAAACCACGGTTGATAATCAAAAATACTTTCAGTATTTTCGGTGGAAGAAAACACTCTGAGCCACCCTTTAATACCGTAAGAGGACCCCAGTTTGCCGAGTACAATCGGATCAGCAGGGGCTTGCGGATTAGTGTGCTTGCTCATTGTTGCCACCGTGACAGATTAAGCTGCTTTCTTCGCGTCTTTGATCAGTACAGCAACACGATCAGAGACAGTAGCACCCAGACCAACCCAGTGTTCAACACGGTCCAGATCTAAGCGCAGAGTTTCAGCCTTACCGGCAGCGATAGGGTTGAAGAAACCAATACGTTCGATGAAACGACCGTCACGTGCATTACGACTGTCGGTTACGACGATTTGGTAGAACGGACGCTTTTTTGCGCCGCCACGAGCTAAACGAATTGTTACCATAACATCCTCATTGAATTGACAAACAACCAGACCCCATCGAGGAATGGCGTCCGGTTGTCATAGAAAAAGCCCGAAAAGTTTACTCACTTTGGCGAAAAAATCAATCCAAAGTGATTATTCTTTGTGACTTTCTTTGTTTTACCGCCCCATCATACCCGGCGGCATCATACCTTTCATGCCCCGCATCATCTTCGCGAGGCCCCCTTTCTTCATCTTTTTCATCATGCGCTGCATATCATCGAACTGCTTGAGCAGCCGGTTGACATCCTGCACCTGAGTCCCGGAACCCGCCGCGATACGGCGTTTGCGGGACCCTTTGATAATTTCCGGTTTGACGCGCTCTTTTTTGGTCATGGAATTGATCATCGCTTCCATTTTGGTCAGCACGCTGTCATCCATCTGCGATTTCACCGCATCCGGCACCTGAGACATGCCCGGCAGTTTGGTCAGCATCCCGGCCATACCGCCCATATTGCGCATCTGCTTCAGCTGTTCCAGGAAGTCGTTGAGATCAAACCCGTCGCCTTTTTTCAGTTTTGAGGCCAGTTTTTCCGCCTGATCGCGGTCAACTTTGCTCTCAATTTCTTCAATCAGAGACAGCACATCGCCCATGCCCAGGATACGGGAAGCTACGCGATCCGGATGGAACGGCTCCAGTGCATCAGTTTTTTCGCCGACACCCAGGAATTTAATCGGTTTACCGGTGATATGGCGGATAGACAGCGCCGCACCGCCGCGCGCATCACCATCGACTTTAGTCAGCACCACACCGGTCAGCGGCAGGGCTTCGTTGAAGGCTTTGGCGGTGTTTGCCGCATCCTGACCGGTCATGGCATCCACGACGAACAGGGTTTCGACCGGGTTAATCGCCGCATGCAGCTCTTTGATTTCACCCATCATGCCTTCATCGACATGCAGACGACCCGCGGTATCCACCAGCAGGACATCAAAGAATTGCAGTTGCGCATGTTTCAGCGCTTTCTTAGCGATATCAATCGGCTTTTCTGACACATCAGACGGGAAGAATTCAATTCCCACGGTCTCAGCCAGTGTCTGTAACTGTTTAATCGCCGCCGGACGGTAAACGTCCGCAGAGACAACCAGTACTTTTTTCTTATGTTTTTCTTTCAGCAGTTTACCGAGCTTCGCCACACTGGTGGTTTTACCCGCACCCTGCAGACCGGCCATCAGCACCACAGCAGGCGGCTGGGCGGAGAGATCAAGGGCGTTGTTTTCCTCGCCCATCGCCGCAACCAGTTCGCCCTGAACGATTTTAACGAACTCCTGCCCCGGCGTCAGGCTTTTGTTCACCTCATGGCCCACGGCACGCTCTTTGACGCGGCTGATGAAATCCCGTACCACCGGCAGGGCAACATCGGCTTCCAGAAGCGCCATACGCACTTCGCGCAGCGTTTCTTTAATATTGTCTTCCGTCAGTCGTCCGCGACCACTGATATTGCGCAAGGTGCGCGAAAGTCTGTCAGTTAAATTATCAAACATGTCATCGACTCTGCCAAAACTGAGCTAAAAATAGGAAAGATAACCGGGATTATAACACGCACGGCAGCAAATCAGCGAACCGATTTACGTAAAGTATCGTGTAATCATTGGAGTGATCTGCGGGCTGCGGTATACTGACGTATGAATTTTGTTTCATCTTACTGACTGAATAATCACAAAACCATGCCTGAAATCTCTGTTGTTGCAATTAGCGCTTATCTGTTAAGTCTGGTACTTCTGATGCCGGGCGTGCTCCGCTATCAGCGCGGCTACCGGAAACTGGCGCTTATCTTCGCGGTTATCGCCCTGATATGTCATGGTGCGGCGATTAAATCACAGATTTTTCAGGGTGTTGGTCAAAACCTGACACTGCTTAATCTCGGGTCGGTGGTCAGCCTGCTGGTGTCCGTCATTATGACGATTGTCGCCTTTCAGGGCCGGGCATGGTTCCTTATCCCGATTGTATACAGCTTCTCGATGGTCAATCTGATTCTGGCCACCCTGATGCCGGGCGAATTTATCACCCATTTGCAGGCCAGCGTACCGCTGTTTGTGCATATCGGGCTGGCGCTGCTCAGTTTCGCGACACTGATTATTGCGGCACTGTACGCCATGCAGCTCGGCTGGATGGATCATCAGCTGAAAAATAAACGTCTTAAGTTTACGCCGGATATGCCGCCATTAATGGTTATCGAGCGTAAAATGTTTCATATCACGCAGGTCGGCGTGATTCTGCTGACACTGACACTCGCCACCGGTATTGTGTTCATGGATAACATCTTTGATAAAGATAATATTCATAAATCATTACTGTCGATGGTCGCCTGGTGTGTCTACATTGTGCTGCTGTGGGGGCACTATCACGAAGGCTGGCGCGGTAAACGCGTTATCTGGTTCAACTTTGCCGGCGCCTTTATCCTCACTCTTGCATTTTTCGGGCACCGCCTGTTTCAGGAACTGATGCTGTATGCATAACAGCATCAGTAACCCCCGTTTCCGCTCATCACAAAAGAAAGGAACACCGCTGTGGAGCACGTATCAACAAGCACGCTGATTATTATTCTTATTTTACTGGTAATAATTTCGGCGTACTTTTCCGCATCCGAAACCGGGATGATGACCATCAACCGCTACCGGCTGCGCCATCAGGCCAAACAGGGAAACCGTGCCGCACGCCGCGTCGAGAGGCTGCTGGATAAACCGGATCGCCTGCTGAGCCTCATTCTTATCGGCAATAACCTGGTCAATATTGTTGCCTCCGCACTGGGTACAATTGTCGGTATGCGTCTGTACGGTAACGCCGGTGTGGCTATTGCCACCGGTGTGCTGACCTTTGTTATCCTTATCTTTGCCGAGGTCATGCCGAAAACTATTGCGGCACTTTACCCTCAGCAGGTGGCGTTTCCGAGCAGCTTCCTGCTGCGTCCGCTGGCAAAAATCTGTCTGCCGATCGTCTGGGCATTTAATGCGATAACGCTGATTCTGATGCGCTGTATCGGTATCCGCGGTACGGTGATCCGCAGTGATGCGGTATCAAAAGAAGAACTGAAAACCATCGTTAATGAATCAAAAGGCAAACTGTCCCGCCGCAACCAGGACATGCTGATCTCCATCCTCGATCTGGATAAAGTCAGTGTGGATGAAATTATGGTGCCGCGTACCGAAATCTTCGGGATTGATATCAATGATGACTGGAAATCGATTCTGCGCCAGCTGACACACTCACCGCATGGCCGGATTGTGCTCTACCGCGATTCTCTCGATGATGCTATCGGTATGCTGCGGGTCCGCGAGGCTTACCGCCTGATGATTGAGAAGCAGGAATTCACCAAGCAAATGCTTATCAAGGCGGCCGATAAAGTCTATTTTGTGCCGGACAGCACACCGCTGAACCTGCAACTGGTCAATTTCCAGCGCAATAATGAAAAAGTCGGGCTGATCGTGGATGAATACGGTGATATTCAGGGGCTTATCTCCGTGGAGGATATCCTGGAAGAGATTGTCGGTGATTTCACCACCTCCATGTCACCGTCACTGGCGGAAGAAGTCACCCGGCAGCCTGACGGCTCACTGCTGATTGAAGGTTCTGCCAATATCCGCGAAATCAATAAAGCCCTGAACCTCGCCCTGCCGGAAGAAGGTGCCCGCACCATCAACGGTCTTCTGCTGGAAGAACTCGGCGACATTCCGACACTCAATACCCTGGTCACTATCGGGCATTATCAGTTTGAAGTCATTGCCATCGGTGAGAACGTGATTAAAACCGTGAAATTATTACCGCTGAAACCGGCCGGTGCCGATATCGCCGCTGATATCTGACGGCAGACAGTCACCATAAAAAAACCTGCGTGCATTGCTGCCGCAGGTTTTTTTGTATCCGGACTGAAAAATTACGGATGCAGTTTTTCCAGCTCTTCATCAGATAACAGCAAATCATCATTTTTGTTGACGCGGACATCGCGCTCAATGATGTTTTTCGCAATCTGATGTGCTTCATCCAGTGAATGCATCTGGTATGTCCCGCACTGATACAGATTCAGTTCCGGGATCTTCGCCTGATCTTTGACAGTCAGGATATCCGCCATTGCATCTTTCCATGCCTGTGCAACACGGGTTTCTGACGGTGAACCAATCAGACTCATATAGAACCCGGTACGGCAGCCCATCGGCGAGATATCAATGATTTCAACACCATTGCCGTTTAAATGATTACGCATAAAACCGGCGAACAGATGTTCCAGTGTATGCGTTCCTCTTTCCGGTAAAATCTCTTCATTAGGAACACAAAAACGCAGATCGAAAACAGTGATGGTATCACCACCCGGGGTAGTCATGGTTTTCGCTACGCGTACCGCAGGTGCCGCCATGCGTGTGTGGTCAACTAAAAAACTATCCAGCAAAGGCATAATTCCCGCTCCTCTTTTTTTATAAAAAATGCCGAACGAATGAAACTTTTTCTGAATACGCTGGTCTGATGTATTGAAAGACGCGCAAATTGTTATCATCCCTATTCTCTGAGAGATTTTTTTTGGCCACATTGATTGTGGCCATTTTCTTATCTGTCAGAAATCAGCGACCGCCGTGCAGCGCCAGATACTCATCAAAACTTATCGTATCACTCTCTTCCATCGCTTTTTGTTTATCGACAGAAGCCTGCCATTGTTCAGCAAAGTCTGCTTCACTGATCACCTCATACGGCTCGTGAGTCAGTTCTTCATGATACCGATCTGCCAGGGCCAGCCCGTAACTTCCGATACCTGCTTCTTTTATCAGAGCCAGCATCCGGCCCGAGAACGTCAGTTCCGGATCATCAAACTGTGCTTTCAGTGCTTCGCACACTTCGCGATACTGTGTGCCTGAGCAGGTATCTAACACATCGGCAACACGCAGGAGATCATTAAACAGTGCGTGACCCACTTTTTGCAAGGGTTGTTTTTCACGACCGCAGCCGATACCGATTTCCTGTCCCGGTTTACGCCCTTCCAGAATCACACGATTCCAGTTATGACGGGCACACGCCAGCTCATCCGCGCTCATTTCCGGCGCATCTGCCAGCACACACCAGATGAGGAACAGGTCGAGGAAACGGATCTGTGTTTCATCCACACCGGTGGCAGAGAACGGGTTGATATCCAGAGCACGGACTTCGATATACTCCACCCCGCCGCGCTGTAAGGCGTCAGACGGTGACTCATCACCTTTCTGCACACGCTTCGGACGGATTGGCGCATAGAACTCGTTTTCAATCTGCAATACGTTGGCGTTAATCTGAAGGTGTTTGCCGTCTTTGGTTAATCCCAGCGCCGCAAATTCCTCAGACGGGATCTGAATCGCATTCTTCAGTCCGGCGACATACGTGTCCAGATGGTTGAAGGTGATGTTCAGATCACTTTGTGACTTGCTGGTATAGCCAAGGTCACTTAAACGCAGTGACGTGGCATACGGCAGGTATAATGCCCCTGTCGGCAGCTTTTCAAACGGCAGATTGGTTTTGCGGCCGCGCAGGAACGAACTGCAAATTGCCGGAGAGGCGCCAAACAGGAACGGGATCACCCAGCCGAAACGGTAATAGTTACGGATCAGGCGGAAATAACCGTCAGAGATTTTATCCTTGCCGCTTTGCGCATCACTGATACCGCTCCACGCCTGCCAGAATTCCATCGGCAGAGAGAAGTTATAGTGGACACCGGAAATGGTCTGCATCAGCGCGCCATAACGATTTTTCAGCCCTTCACGGTACAGCGTCTTGAAACGCCCGGCGTTAGATGTGCCGAACTGCGCCAGTTCGATATGCTCTTCAGAATCAATGAAGCATGGCATGCTCAGCGGCCACATCCGTTCATTGTTCAGGTGACGCGCAGTGTAACGGTGCACATCCCGCAGAAATTTCACGGTGTAATCAATACGTGAATCCACCGGCGTAATAAACTCCAGCAGTGACTCTGCAAAGTCTGTGGTGATCCACTTATGCGTTAATGATTTTCCCAGCGCTTCCGGGTGACCGGTGCGTGCCAGTGCACCATCCGGCGTGATACGCAGTGTTTCGCGCTCAATACCGCGGTTGATGCCTTTTAAAATCCGGGGGTGCGTCTCTAACCATGAGAGCGCTTTAGATACATCCGGGATCAAATCGACCTCCCGTCCTGATTATGGATATTATTCATAAGAGGGATACTTTATCGCAAAGCCGGGTTATTGTCGCTGTGATTCAGCCCTGCCCCACACAAACGGAACAGCAGAAACGACTGCCGTTACAATACATTATCCCTCTTACACGTCATTGCTGTACGATCAGTTTCAGAAGCATCTGTACTTCAGATAAGGAGTATGACGTAAAAACGGATTCGATTCAGTGACGGGAAAAACGGAAAAAGAAAAACCCCGCTCAAAGAGCGGGGTTTTTATATGGTGCACCCGAGAGGATTCGAACCTCTGACCGCCCGGTTCGTAGCCGGGTACTCTATCCAGCTGAGCTACGGGTG
>NZ_JAVBIN010000024.1:0-4227 GCF_032989665.1 Morganella sp. BCCO 40_0007
CGAACTCAGAAGTGAAACGCCGTAGCGCCGATGGTAGTGTGGGGTCTCCCCATGTGAGAGTAGGGAACCGCCAGGTTTTATATTTAAAGAAAGCCACTCATCTGAGTGGCTTTTTTGCATTTCTCTCCGGTAAAAATACAAATTTCCGCAATGCTGGGATCCGTGTCTGCGGACTGATAAACTAGCTGCCATATTTGTCAGATGAGTTTTTCATTATGTCCCTCAAACCTGCTGATTCACTCCGTCAGTTACATACATTTGGTATGGAAGCCAACGCCGGTCATATTGACATCGCGGAGACCGTTTCTGATCTCTGCCGGTTATGGCAGGCTGCACAAACAGCAAAATCGCCTTTTCTGTTATTAGGTGGCGGCAGTAACGTACTGTTTACTGCTGATTTTAATGGCTCTGTCGTCGTTAACCGGATTCCGGGCAGGACTGTCCGGGAAACACCTGACGCCTGGCTTATCGAAGCAGGAGCGGGTGAAAACTGGCATGAATTGATCCGCTGGATGCTGGCGAACGGTATTTACGGGATGGAAAATCTGGCATTGATCCCGGGATGTGCCGGTACGGCGCCGATTCAGAATATCGGGGCATACGGAACCGAATTTAAAGATGTATGTGACTATGTGGATATTACTTCTCTGTCAGATGGTAAGACAACGCGCCTGACTGCAGAAGAATGTCGTTTTGGTTATCGTGACAGTATTTTCAAACATGATTATCAGCAGGGATATGCCATCACTGCAGTTGGTCTGAAATTACCGAAAACGTGGAAGCCAAATCTGAGCTACGGTGATTTGAAATCGCTTGATCCCGCCACAGCCACGCCTCAGCAGGTATTTGATATGGTCTGTCAGATGCGTATGAGCAAACTGCCTGATCCGGCTGTAACCGGCAACGCCGGCAGTTTTTTCAAGAACCCGGTAGTCACTGCTGAATGCGCACAAAAAATTAAAGCGCAATATCCGGACTGCCCGCAATATATGGCGGATAACGGAATTAAACTCGCTGCAGGCTGGCTTATCGACCAGTGCCGTCTGAAAGGTCATCAGGAAGGTGGTGCGGCAGTACATATGAATCAGGCGCTGGTATTAATCAATCGCGATAATGCCACAGGGGATGATGTTATCCGTCTCGCACGTTATGTCCGTCAGCAGGTTGCTGCCCGTTTTGGTGTTCAGCTGGAACCGGAGGTCCGTTTTATCGGTGCTGACGGTGAAATCAGTGCCACAGAGGCTATTGCATGAAAGATTACACAGTACCGCTGACGTTGATCGGCATTTTATCAGACGGAGAATTCCATTCCGGCGAACAGCTCGGTGAGCAGTTGGGAATGACGCGTGCGGCAGTTAATAAACATATCCGTACATTACGCGAAATGGGTATAGAAATGGAAACGGTCACCGGCAGGGGCTACCGTCTTTTTGCGCCGATGAACCTGTTACAGCCGGAGGTGATCCGCACGCTCCTGCCCGGCCGGAATGTGGAAGTGCTGCCGGTTATTGGTTCCACCAACCAGCATATGATGGACAAAGTCGGGGAACTGACGTCCGGGGATGCCTGTGTGGCTGAATATCAGTATGCCGGACGCGGCCGCCGTGGCCGGCAGTGGATCTCTCCGTTTGGCCGTAATCTGTACCTCTCTCTGTACTGGCGGCTGGAGCAGGGACCGGCAGCAGCTATCGGGCTGAGCCTGGTGGTGGGCATAGTCCTTGCGGAAACGCTGCATGAGCTGGGCGCGTCCGGTGTAAAAGTAAAATGGCCGAATGACTTATATCTGAATGATAAGAAACTGGCCGGCATCCTCGTTGAACTTCAGGGAAAAACCGGAGATGCTGCTCATGTGGTTATCGGAATCGGCATTAATCTGACGATGGAAAGCAATGGTACAGATCAGATTGGCCAGCAGTGGATCAATCTTCAGCAGTCCGGCATTCAGATTGATCGTAATGTATTATCTTCGGAGTTTATTAAACATCTCACCGATGCATTGCATCTGTTTGAAAAAAGCGGGCTGACGCCGTTTATTGAACGCTGGTATGCTTTTGATAACTATCTCAATCGTGAAGTGAAACTAATTATTGGCGAGCGTGAAGTCTTTGGTGTTTCCCGGGGGATAAACGGACAGGGTGCTTTATTATTAGATCAGTTCGGTGAAATTACGCCCTATATCGGCGGAGAAATATCACTTCGTGGTGTGGATTCAAAAAATAAACCGGCCTGAGCCGGTTTATTTTTAACAGAAAAACTGATTATTTTCTCAGTTTAACATTTGTCACCATGTGATTGGTGCCTTTGGTCATCACCAGGCTGGCCCGCTCTCTGGTCGGCAGAATATTTTCATGCAGATTAAGGCCGTTGATCTCATCCCAGATGGTTGATGCGATACTGACGGCCTCACTTTCCTCAAGTTGTGCATAGTGATGGAAATAGGAGTTCGGATCACTGAATGCACCCTGACGGAATTTCAGGAACCGCCCGATATACCAACTCTTCAGTAATTCTTCCGGTGCATCCACATAGATAGAAAAATCCACAAAATCGGATACAAAGACATGATGCATCGCTTCCGGATAGTCCATTCCGCTCTGCAGCACATTCAGACCTTCCAGAATCACGATATCCGGTTGTTCAACCACTAACTGTTTATCCGGAATAATGTCATAAGTCAGATGCGAATACACCGGCGCCAGAACCCGCGGAGTCCCGGATTTCACTTCTGAAACGAAACGCACCAGGTTATGCATATCATAGGATTCAGGGAATCCTTTCTTCTTCATGATACCGCGTTCATTCAGTACGGAATTGGGATGAAGAAAACCATCGGTGGTAATCAAATCCACTTTGCGATGTTCCGGCCAGCGGCTCAGAAGCGCCTGCAATAACCGGGCTGTGGTACTTTTTCCGACAGAGACACTGCCGGCAATACCAATCACATAAGGGACTTTGGCTTCATTTCTGCCGAGAAACTGCTCCAGCACGGCCTGGCGCCGCAGATTTGAGCTGATATAAAAGTTCAGCAGCCGGGACAGCGGCAGATAAATCGCGATCACTTCATCAATCGAGATTTCATCGTGGATACCGCGCAGATCGTCGATTTCCTGCTCAGATAACGTCATCGGAACGGAGTTACGCAGGGTAGCCCACTGGCTGCGGCTGAAATGGAGATAAGGAGAGAGCGATTTTTCTTTATACATAAACCAACTGCTGCCTTTATTACGCAGGTTGGACAGGTCATTAATACCCGTACCGGCGGAAAATAATTCGCATCATAGCGAGAGATAGGAGTCAGGCGTAGCAATTTTTTTGAAAAAATGCATTTTTTTTGATGCCGGAGGCATAAATTGCATTGCACATGACATAACCAGGTGGTTAAAAATAAGCGAATTATTTACTTTTACGGTAGTTCATCAGTGTGATTGCTGAGAGTGTTAGTGATAAGCATCGCTGCTAATTTGTACATTACCTATTGAAAAAAACAGCAAAATACGGAAGAATGTCCACTTTGTGAGCAAAAGAACAATTTCAGCGATTTTTTTGTTGCATCCTGCGCAAAGTCTCCATAGAATGCGCAGCACTTGATGCCGGCATAGCTCAGTTGGTAGAGCAACTGACTTGTAATCAGTAGGTCCCGAGTTCGACTCTTGGTGCCGGCACCATTTAACAATTTGGAAAGGTGGGATACCCAAGCGGCCAAAGGGAGCAGACTGTAAATCTGCCGTCACAGACTTCGAAGGTTCGAATCCTTCTCCCACCACCATCCAATGTGAATTATTATCCTTGGTGTTTTACTCAACACTCCTTCGATGTAAAATACCCGGGATTCAGTTACAGCAGATTAAAGTCAGGTAGCCGAGTTCACGCGGGCATCGTATAATGGCTATTACCTCAGCCTTCCAAGCTGATGATGCGGGTTCGATTCCCGCTGCCCGCTCCAAGATGTGCTGATATAGCTCAGTTGGTAGAGCGCACCCTTGGTAAGGGTGAGGTCGGCAGTTCGAATCTGCCTATCAGCACCACTTCCGTTGTTCTCCCTTCCTTGATTTTTTTCCCTGTAAATATCCAGACAAGCAACACTGCTTGGTTGATGTGGTGAAACCACCGATTCCGTGTCTTAGAGGGACAACTAATGTCTAAAGAAAAGTTTGAACGTACGAAACCGCACGTTAACGTTGGTACTATCGGCCACGTTGACCACGGTAAAACTACCCTGACTGCTGC
>NZ_JAVBIN010000025.1:0-3096 GCF_032989665.1 Morganella sp. BCCO 40_0007
TTCGGGTTGTGAGGTTAAGCGAATAAGCGTACACGGTGGATGCCTAGGCAGTCAGAGGCGATGAAGGACGTGCTAATCTGCGATAAGCGCCGGTAAGGTGATATGAACCGTTATAACCGGCGATTTCCGAATGGGGAAACCCAGTGTGATTCGTCACACTATCATTACCTGAATACATAGGGTAATGAAGCGAACCGGGAGAACTGAAACATCTAAGTACCCCGAGGAAAAGAAATCAAACGAGATTCCCCCAGTAGCGGCGAGCGAACGGGGAGCAGCCCAGGACCTTAATCAATGTCAGTGTTAAGAGAACAGTCTGGAAAGGCTGGCCACAGCAGGTGATAGCCCTGTATCTGAAAGCACTGGTGTTGTGAGTCCGATGAGTAAGGCGGGACACGTGTTATCCTGTCTGAATATGGGGGGACCATCCTCCAAGGCTAAATACTCCTGACTGACCGATAGTGAACCAGTACCGTGAGGGAAAGGCGAAAAGAACCCCGGCGAGGGGAGTGAAAAAGAACCTGAAACCGTGTACGTACAAGCAGTGGGAGCACCCTTTGGGGTGTGACTGCGTACCTTTTGTATAATGGGTCAGCGACTTATATTCTGTAGCAAGGTTAACCGAATAGGGGAGCCGCAGGGAAACCGAGTCTTAACTGGGCGAATGAGTTGCAGGGTATAGACCCGAAACCCGGTGATCTAGCCATGGGCAGGTTGAAGGTTGGGTAACACTAACTGGAGGACCGAACCGACTAATGTTGAAAAATTAGCGGATGACTTGTGGCTGGGGGTGAAAGGCCAATCAAACCGGGAGATAGCTGGTTCTCCCCGAAAGCTATTTAGGTAGCGCCTCGTGAATTCATCTCCGGGGGTAGAGCACTGTTTCGGCTAGGGGGTCATCCCGACTTACCAACCCGATGCAAACTGCGAATACCGGAGAATGTTATCACGGGAGACACACGGCGGGTGCTAACGTTCGTCGTGAAGAGGGAAACAACCCAGACCGCCGGCTAAGGTCCCAAAGTCATAATTAAGTGGGAAACGAAGTGGGAAGGCTCAGACAGCCAGGATGTTGGCTTAGAAGCAGCCATCATTTAAAGAAAGCGTAATAGCTCACTGGTCGAGTCGGCCTGCGCGGAAGATGTAACGGGGCTAAATTATGCACCGAAGCCGCGGCAGCGATATGTAAATATTGTTGGGTAGGGGAGCGTTCTGTAAGCCTGTGAAGGTGGCCTGTGAGGGTTGCTGGAGGTATCAGAAGTGCGAATGCTGACATAAGTAACGATAATGCGGGTGAAAAACCCGCACGCCGGAAGACCAAGGGTTCCTGTCCAACGTTAATCGGGGCAGGGTGAGTCGACCCCTAAGGCGAGGCTGAAAAGCGTAGTCGATGGGCAACGGGTTAATATTCCCGTACTGGTGGTAACTGCGAAGGGGGGACGGAGAAAGCTAAATCATCCGGGCGACGGTTGTCCCGGTTTAAGCGTGCAGGTGGACTGACCAGGCAAATCCGGTCGGTTGTTAACACTGAGGCGTGACGACGAGCCACTACGGTGGTGAAGTGATTGATGCTCTGCTTCCGGGAAAAGCCTCTAAGCTCCAGGTTACCATTAATCGTACCCCAAACCGACACAGGTGGTCAGGTAGAGAATACTCAGGCGCTTGAGAGAACTCGGGTGAAGGAACTAGGCAAAATGGTGCCGTAACTTCGGGAGAAGGCACGCTGGCACTAGGTGAAGTCCCTTGCGGACGGAGCTGAAGCCAGCCGCAGATACCAGCTGGCTGCAACTGTTTATTAAAAACACAGCACTGTGCAAACACGAAAGTGGACGTATACGGTGTGACGCCTGCCCGGTGCCGGAAGGTTAATTGATGAGGTTAGCGCAAGCGAAGCTTCTGATCGAAGCCCCGGTAAACGGCGGCCGTAACTATAACGGTCCTAAGGTAGCGAAATTCCTTGTCGGGTAAGTTCCGACCTGCACGAATGGCGTAATGATGGCCAGGCTGTCTCCACCCGAGACTCAGTGAAATTGAACTCGCTGTGAAGATGCAGTGTACCCGCGGCAAGACGGAAAGACCCCGTGAACCTTTACTATAGCTTGACACTGAACATTGAGCCTTGATGTGTAGGATAGGTGGGAGGCAACGAAGCGTGGACGCCAGTCTGCGCGGAGCCGACCTTGAAATACCACCCTTTAACGTTTGATGTTCTAACCCAGACCCGTAATCCGGGTCGGGGACCGTGTCTGGTGGGTAGTTTGACTGGGGCGGTCTCCTCCCAAAGAGTAACGGAGGAGCACGAAGGTTGGCTAAGCATGGTCGGACATCATGCGGTTAGTGCAAAGGCATAAGCCAGCTTGACTGCGAGAGTGACGGCTCGAGCAGGTACGAAAGTAGGTCTTAGTGATCCGGTGGTTCTGAATGGAAGGGCCATCGCTCAACGGATAAAAGGTACTCCGGGGATAACAGGCTGATACCGCCCAAGAGTTCATATCGACGGCGGTGTTTGGCACCTCGATGTCGGCTCATCACATCCTGGGGCTGAAGTAGGTCCCAAGGGTATGGCTGTTCGCCATTTAAAGTGGTACGCGAGCTGGGTTTAGAACGTCGTGAGACAGTTCGGTCCCTATCTGCCGTGGGCGCTGGAAGATTGAGAGGGGTTGCTCCTAGTACGAGAGGACCGGAGTGAACGCACCACTGGTGTACGGGTTGTGATGCCAATTGCATTGCCCGGTAGCTAAGTGCGGAAGAGATAACCGCTGAAAGCATCTAAGCGGGAAACTTGCCTCGAGATGAGTCTTCCCTGATTCTTTAAGGATCCTGAAGGAACGTTTGAGACTAAGACGTTGATAGGCTGGGTGTGTAAGTGCAGCGATGTATTGAGCTAACCAGTACTAATGAACCGAGAGGCTTAACCTGACAACACCGAAGGTGTTTTGAGTTGAGAGACGAAGAAAGAATTTTTCAGCATAGTGAAGAGACGAGAGAGTCATTCATTATGAAAAGCTTGTTTTGGATTAAACGAATTTGCCTGGCGGCCGTAGCGCGGTGGTCCCACCTGACCCCATGCCGAACTCAGAAGTGAAACGCCGTAGC
>NZ_JAVBIN010000026.1:0-1936 GCF_032989665.1 Morganella sp. BCCO 40_0007
TTGAGACCGGTTTCACATTTACCGTCAAGATTTTAAACGGCTGTTTGGTATTAATCCCGGACAGCGAAGATATCCGGACAATTAAGCAGCAAAATCAGCAGCAGCAAGCCCAGATCGCTGCGTTTAGACTTAAGGTTAAGGCGCTGATCGGGGAGTGATGTGGTGTGATTTACCTGCTTTGGTGTGAGGTTATGGCCAAAGCAGTCAACTATATAAATTAGATCACATTAATCGCGACACAAAAATACATTAGCTACTTTTTTGGGACCTTCATATATTTCAAACTGATCATTTTTTTCCATTCGATCTTTTGGTGCTGTTTCCATAAGAAAATTAACAGTACCAAAAGATACTATCCTGTCACCTTCTTTTTTCTGCTTTTCAAGATCGAAAACTACACTCCAAGCATTATTTTGCCATTTAATATCTTCAGAAAAGCGAGCCACAGAGTAATACTTACCTTCCGGAGGGATTGTTTTACGTCCTCCTTCATCAAAAGGAATCCATTTAATTTTCACAGGAAACATAGGATACTCCAATGCTAGTTTAACATCTTGGTTTAGTTGTAATTTCCTGGCTCCACGTCACTTTGGAATGGTTGTTCAAATCTACAACATCAGCGTATCTAGCTGGGCCTATTCCATCCAAATGAGAATCCATATGCATTTTATTCGCTATGTTATCTGGTATATTTATCTGTACTATTTTAAATGTATCGCCACCATGTCCCATTTTATTACCCCAAGTCACAGCGTCTTTATAAGATTCAGCAAACCATTTACCTTCCATAGTACCTTTCCCAGCTTTCCATCCTTCCTTTTCTAAACTTGCAAATTCATCAAGGCTCATGCCTCGATACAAAACCATCAACCCCCAAGGATCCACCCACACCACCGGATTCAGCGCATACTGATACAGATTCAGCCCGCCCAACAGTCCTATCGGGTGGTTTAGTTTCTATAAAGGGAAGTACTCTTAAATAATCTCACTTATTCAGTATAAAGAAAAATATTATCTTCCGAGATACTAATTACATAATTTGGTTTATCGTCAAATAGTGGTGATATTAATAATTCTCTCATATCACCAACTTCAGTGGATTTATATAAAAAAACAATTAAATCATCTTTTGATGTGAGTATGACTTTTCCTTTTAAAATCGCTTTCTTTCCTTTATAAGACACCAAATTATGAGCAACATAATACATATCTTCATTCAAGATATTTATCATACCAGAAATAGATGGAATTTGACACAGTCCTCCATTTTTAGATACCTCAAGCATTTTAAAAAAAATACCCTCATAGACTTCCTTTGACAAGAGTTTCTTATTTTCTAATAAATTGAAATTAAATTCATTTTTCATAATTAGTTTGGTACATCATAAAAAATATGACCATCAACCCCTTTGTCATACCATTTAATGTGTTGTGTGTCACCAAATCCACCTTCTGGCCCCATATGTTGTTCATATCCTTTAGGGTATTTAGCAACGCCATCTGCTCGAGCACTTTGAGTATGAGCTTTTCGCCTATTCATATTACCAAGAGACTCTTTCAAAAAAGCTTTTGCGTCTGTACTAGATTTTACTTTAACTTGAAATTTCTCACCGTTAGCTACCGCCTGTTGAAGATCCTTAATTGCTTGTTTCCATTGTCTAGAATCTCTTACTAATGGCTTCATCTCTGAAGACTTCATTGTAAGTTTTCCTTTATATGCACTGTTACCACAAGCCCAACCCCACGGATCAACCCAACCCACCGGATTCGGTGCATACTGATACAGATTCAGCCCGCCCAACAGTCCTATCGGGTCCTGCTGGGTAAATCGTCCCATGTCCGGGGCGTAGTACCGGAAGGTATTATAGTGCAGTCCGGTTTCTCTGTCGAAATATTGACCCTGAAAACGTAAATTCTGCTGACCCCGGAATCCCGG
>NZ_JAVBIN010000028.1:0-1229 GCF_032989665.1 Morganella sp. BCCO 40_0007
GCGATCTCCTCAGAATACATATCAGTATGGATGAAGATCTCTGAAAGTGAATGGGACTTTTTTCCGGGATACTTACATGAGTATGACGCGCTGCATCGTCTGACCCGCGAGCAGGATCTGATCGGCCAGCAAAAACAGTATCAGTATGATGCGGGCGGTAATCTTATCCGTCGGGAGGAGATCCCCGCACAGGCGGAAGAAGAGCCGGTTATCACACAGTATGGCTATGATCCGGCTGGCCGCCTGACCATGCGGGAAAACCGTGATTACCGCACTGAGTATCAGTACGGCAAAACGGCACTGACACTGCGGCGGGCACCGCTGACGGTCTGGTCAGCGGCGCAGCTCAGCGGGGAAGATGTGCCGTGGCAGGATATCCTGGAATTTGAGTATGACCTGCACGGTCAGATGCTGTCCGAGCAGAACAGCGCCGGGGTATACCGTCACAGCTACGATGACAACGGCAATCTCAGCAGTACGGCACTGCCGGACGGGCAGTCCCTGAGTTATCTGTATTACGGCTCCGGACACCTTCAGCAGATGAACTGGCGGGAGCGCGGTAAACAGACGGTACTGGCGGAATACAGCCGCGACCGGCTGCACCGTGAAACTAACCGGCTTTCCGGCGGACTTGATCAGCGGACGGAGTATGACAGCAGCGGGCGTATCACCGCACAGATAGCCAGGCTGGCGAACAGTACGCGGGTGACGGCGGCAACCATTGATAAACGTTATACCTGGGACAAACACAATAACCTGACGGAGCGCAGTGTCAGTTACGGACAGGCCGATTCGCCGTTAACACAAGGCCACTGGCAGTATGAAACCTACCGGTATGACCCGCTGGGGCAACTGACCCGGCGTCTGAACGGGTTCAGTGAAGAGCTGTTTTTGTATGACGAAGCGGCGAACCTGCTGGGGCATCAGCGGCAGGTGGCATTTAATAACCAGGTCACCGCCAGTGAGGAATACGACTACACGTATGACGGCTTCGGCCGCATGGTGCAGCGCCGGGTACGGGACAGCGCGGTGTGTCAGCATTATCACTATGACGCGGAGCACCGTATCACCGCAGTGACCTTTGAGCATGACCCGCAGGGGCACCAGCGGGCGGAATATGATTACGACATTCTCAGGCGCAGAACCGGCAAGCGGGTCTGGCAGTCCGCACAGGCACAGCGGCTGAAGCAACCCCCGGAAAACCGGGCACCGGAAGAAACGGTACAGTT
>NZ_JAVBIN010000029.1:0-1224 GCF_032989665.1 Morganella sp. BCCO 40_0007
TCTCGGGTTCCGTTATGATCGTTTCGGGCGGCTGAAAGCGCTGGTGAATGAGAAAGACGAATCCTACCGCTTTGAGTATGACGCGCTGCACCGTCTGACCCGCGAGCAGGATCTGATCGGCCAGCAAAAACAGTATCAGTATGATGCGGGCGGCAATCTTATCCGCCGTGAGGAAATTCCCGCACTGCCGGGAGAAGAACCGGTTATCACACAGTATCAGTATGATCCGGCAGGCCGTCTGATCACACGGGAAAACCGCGATTACTGCACCGGATATCAGTACAGTAAAACGGCACTGATACTGCGGCGTGTCCCGGCGGCGGTCTGGTCAGCGGCGCAGCTCAGCGGGGAGGATGTGCCGTGGCAGGATATCCTGGAATTTGAGTATGACCTGAACGGGCAGATGCTGTCCGAGCAGAACAGTGCCGGGGTATACCGTCACAGCTATGATGATAACGGTAACCTCAGCAGCACAGAAATGCCGGACGGGCAGGCGCTGAGTTATCTGTATTACGGCTCCGGCCACCTTCAGCAGATGAACTGGCGGGAGCGGGGGAAACAGACGGTACTGGCGGAATACAGCCGCGACCGGCTGCACCGTGAAACTAACCGGCTCTCCGGCGGGCTTGATCAGCGGACGGAGTATGACAGCAGCGGGCGTATCACCGCACAGATAGCGCGGCTTGCAAACAGCACGCGGGTGACGGCGGCAACCATTGATAAGCGTTATACGTGGGATAAGCACAATAACCTGACGGAGCGCAGTGTCAGCTACGGGCAGGCCGATTCTCCGGCCACTCAGGGGCACTGGCAGTATGAAACCTACCGGTATGACCCGCTGGGGCAACTGACCCGGCGTCTGAACGGGTTCAGCGAAGAGCTGTTTCTGTATGATGAAGCGGCGAACCTGCTGGGGCATCAGCGGCAGGTGGCGTTTAATAACCAGGTCACCGCCAGTGAGGAATACGACTACACGTATGACGGCTTCGGCCGCATGGCGCAGCGCAGGGTGCGGGACAGCGCGGTGTGTCAGCATTATCACTATGATGCGGAGCACCGCATTACCGCAGTGACCTTTGAACATGACCCGCAGGGGAACCAGCGGGCGGAATATGATTACGACATCCTCGGGCGCAGAACCGGGAAACGGGTCTGGCAGTCCGCACAGGCACAGCGGCTGAAGCAACCCCCGGAAAACCGGGCACCGGAAGAAACGGTACAGTT